>DJXA01000233.1 GCA_002449555.1 Atopobiaceae bacterium UBA7016
TCGGGAGAGTCGTCCTCGGGCAGCACGAAGAAGTCGTGCCTCAGGCGCGCGTCCAGCGGAACCACCACGCCAAGCGGCTCGGCCTTTTCAAAGGTTCCCAGAAACGAGGAGGTAGCCCGCTGCAGCACGCCGTGCACCACCGCCTGCTGGGGGCCAGGCCCGCGCCTGACGAGCACCACCTGCACCTCGTCGCCGTCCATTGCCTCTCGCAGGCCGCCTCGGGCAACGGTAAAGCTTCCCTCAGGCGTCTCCACCGTCGCCACGCCGGGGCGCACCACGCGCACCGTACCCGTGAGGGTCAGGCGTGGCTTGCGCACGGGCGTGCGATGCTTTTGGCTTCTTCGTGGCCGCTTGCGACCCATGTAACCTCCCATATGGAAAGGCGGAGGCGAGGGCATATGCCTCGCCTCCGCCCACACTATCTGTTGTAGGGATACCTTACACCCTCAGGAAGCGCCTCATGGCAATCGAGGAGCCGAAGAGGCCCAGAAGCAGGCCAATTCCCAACAGGCCGGCGTACGTCTGCAGCACGATGCTCATGGGAACCTCGAACGACAGGAACTGCAGGCTGCTCTCAAGGCGCGGCACCAGGAAGCTCATGCCGGCGTGCAGCGTGCCGATGGCCAGAATGGAGCCAAACAGCGCCTCGAGGATGCCCTCCATGATGAAGGGCCCGCGAATGAAGCTGTTTGAGGCACCAACCAGACGCTCGATGGCAATCTCGCGACGGCGTGCCGTGATGGCCAGGCGAATCGTGTTGTTGATGAACACGAACGCGACAAAGGCGAGGAGTGCGACCAGCACCAGCGCAGCGATGCGGATGTAGTTGGTCACGCTGAAGAGGCGCTCGACCGTCTCGCGGCCATACTGGACCGACGAGGCGACGTTCTCCGGGTCATCGCAGACCGCGGCAAAGCTGCTGTCGGCAATCAGACGCTCGGCAACAGACTCAACCAGCTGCGGATCGTCAAGCTTGATGACCAGCGAAGCCGGCACGGGGTTCTCGCCGTCAAGGGCGGCGACCGCGTCGGCGGCGTTGCGGTTGGTCATCGTCTCCTTGTACTCCTGCAGGGCCTCGTCCTTGCTCTTGTAGGTAACGGACTCGACGTTGTCCCATCCCTGAATGCGCGAACGGAGCGAGTCCACGTCGCTCTGCTCTGCGTCGTCGGACAGGAAAGCCTGAATGGTAACGCGGTCCTCAACGTTGCCCACGATGCTGGAGAGCATCGCCGAGCCGAGCACGAACGTGCCGATGATGAAGAGTGACAGGAAGATGGTGACAACAGCGCCAAACGCGGTGGACCAGTTCCTGCGGAAGTGATGGAAGGCCTCGCGCGTGGAGTAGCCGATATTAGAGAACACCATAATTGCCGTACCCTCCCCTCTCCTGGTCGCGGACCAGCTGGCCAGCCTCAAGCGCGAGGACGCGCCTGCGCATGCTGTCGACCATGGCCTGGTCGTGGGTGGCGACGACCACCGTCGTGCCGGTGCGGTTAATGGCGTCAAGCAGCCTCATGATGCCCTGCGAGATGGCCGGGTCAAGGTTGCCAGTAGGCTCGTCGCAGATGAGCAGCGGCGGGCGGTTGACCATGGCGCGCGCAACCGAGACACGCTGCTGCTCGCCGCCGGAGAGCTGGTCAGGATAGGCATCCATGCGCTCTGCCAGGCCAACGAGGCGCAGCACCTCGGGCACCTGCACGTTGATGACCGACTTGGGCTTGCCGATGCACTCCAAGGCGAAGGCCACGTTCTCGTAGGTAGTCTTGTCCGGGAGCAGCTTGAAGTCCTGGAACACGCAGCCGATCTGGCGACGCAGGTACGGCACCTTCCAGTTGCGCATCCTCGTCAGGTCCTGGCCAGCGACCATGACCTTGCCCTTCGTTGCGCGCAGCTCGCGATTGAGCAGACGAATGAAGGTGGACTTGCCCGAGCCCGAGTGGCCCACGAGGAAGACAAACTCGCCCGGATAGATATCAAGGCTGACGTTGTCGAGTGCGGGCTTGTTAGGCTGGGCGGGATAGATGACGGTTACGTTTCTGAGGGAGATGGTAGGGGTGCCCTCACGAGAAACGACAGGGGCGGGCTCGTCGATAATTGGACGAACGCCGGCGGTATCCTGGCGTGCGACGGCCTCCTGGATGATCTCAGGAGCCGGCTCAGGCATCGGCGCGGGTTCGGCCAACGGATCGGGTACCGAAGCGGCATCCAACACGGGCTCGGCCAGCGGGTCGGGCACCGAAATGGTACCGGTACCATGCTCGACAGGAGCATTGGCCATAGGCTCTGCCTCCTCAACGGTCTCTTCGACGGGCTCTGTCACGAGCGTCTCTACGGGCTCTGGCGCCGGCTCGGCAGTGAGGCTGCTGAAAATGGCGTTCAGCTCGTCCTCGTCAACGGCGGGATGCTCCGCCGTTTCTACCTCGGGCGTCTGCGGGGTCGCCGTCGCGTCAAGCTCCAGCTCCTCCGCCCCCTGTCCCTCGCTGTTGCGAAAGTGGCTAGCCACAAGAGCTCCTTTCCTTCGTCTAGGCGATACTGACAGATAGGGAGAATTTTACCAGTTGCAAGCAGACGTCCTGCTAACTGGCCTAAACGCACATAACACTGTGAAGAGGGCGTGACCGCGGAAAGGGGAATAACCCCAAACCACAGCGGCTCTTAGCGGCCGCCGACCGCCCAGCGATGGTATGCGACGATGAACTTGTCCAGATCTCCGTCAGAGAGCACGGAGTCGACGTTTCCCGTCTCCACCTCGGTACGAAGGTCCTTCACCAGCTGGTACGGATAGAGCACGTAGCTCCTGATCTGGTTTCCCCAGGAGATGTCGTGCTTGGGACCGCGAAGCTCGTCCATCTCGGCGGCGCGGCGCTCAAGCTCCATCTCGTAGAGCTTGGAGCGCAGGACGTTCATGGCAAAGGCCTTGTTCTGCAGCTGGCTGCGCTCGTTTTGGCACGTCACCACGATGCCCGTGGGAAGGTGCGTGATGCGCACGGCCGAGTCGGTGGTGTTGACGCCCTGTCCGCCGTGGCCGTGGCTATGGAAGACGTCGATGCGCAGGTCATCGGGGTTGATGTCCACCTCGATGTTGTCGGGCAACACTGGCAGCACCTCGACGCCCGCAAACGTGGTCTGACGGCGCTTCTTAGCGTCGGTGGGCGAGATACGAACCAGGCGATGCACACCCTGCTCGGCACGAAGCATGCCGTAGGCGTTATGGCCAGCCACCGTGAACATCGCGCGGTCAAGGCCAATGGCCTCGCCCGCAGGGGCGTCATTCACCGTCACCTTCCAGCCGCGACGTGCGCAGTAGGCCTGGTACATCCTGAAGAGCATGGCGCACCAGTCCTGTGCCTCAAGGCCGCCCTGACCGGGAGTCACCGTGACGATCGCGTCACCGTGGTCCAGCTCGTCCGTAAACCAGCTGGACAGCTCAAGCTCGCCCAGATCGTGAGCCAGCTCGTCGCAGAGCTGTTGGGCCTCGGCAACCAGGTCCCCGTCGCCCATCTCGTCGCCAAGCTCAAGCGCCGTCTTCGCGTCGTCGAGCTTCGAGCGGGCCGCGGCAAGGGCCGAGACGTCGTCGCGCGCACGCGTCAGGCGCTCCATCACCACGCGCGCGCTCTCGGCATCATCCCAGAAGCCCGGAAGCGCGCTCTGCTCCTCAAGGCTCGCGACCTCCTTGCGGCGGTCGTCGATATGCAGGTATCCCTCGACCTCGTTCAGGCGCGCCTCAAGCGCCTGGATGTCAGGTCGGACAACGTCGGCCATCTACCGCGCCCCCGGACGACCGTGGCAGTTCTTGAACTTCTTGCCGCTTCCGCACGGACAGGGATCGTTGCGACCAACGCCGACAAAGATGTCAGGGTCATCGGCCTTGCGGTACGTCATCGGCTTGGCGGGCTGCGTGGCGGCCGGCGCGGATTGGCCGGATGCCGCACGCGGTGTGGACGCGGCCCTACGGCCCTGGTCGCCGTCAACGTCAGCGGGGCCAGAGAACCGTGCGCCGCGCAGCGAGTCGGACTCGGGGACAGGCGCGGGCGCCGCAGCAAGCTCAAGGTGGAGGATGGTACGCAGGAAGTCCTCGTACATGGTGTTGACCAGCTCGGTAAACGCCGCGTACGCCTCGCTCTTGTACTCGACCAGCGGATCGCGCTGGCCAAAGCCGCGCAAGCCGATGCCCGTCTTCAGGTAGTCCATCTCCTGCAGGTACGCCATCCAGCGCGTGTCGATGACGCGCAGCATCACCTGCGTGGTCAGCTGGTGCATGATCTCGGGAGAGAGGCGCTCGGACTTCTCGTCGTAGCAGGTGTCGACGAACGAGTACACCGCGTCGATGATGTCGCCCTGGTCCTTGGTGGTCGGCAACTCGGGGAGGTCATCCCTACCCGTCAGCTCCAGCACCCAGCGACGCAGGCCCTCGAGGTCCCACTCGTCTTGGTGCACGCCCTCGGGGCAGTACTCGGCAACCTTGCGCTGAACGGTATCGTACGTGACCTCGTTCACGTGCTCGGTCAGGTCCTTGCCGTCCAGAATCTTGTTGCGCTCCTCGTAGATGACCTGGCGCTGCTTGTTCATAACGTCGTCGTAGTCGAGCACGTTCTTACGCATGGAGAAGTTGATCTCCTCGACCTTGCGCTGGGCACTCTCGACGGCCTTGGTCACCATCTTTGCCTGGATCGGCATCTCGGGCGGCATGTCGTACTTGTTCATCATGGCCGCGATGCGGTCCATGCGGTCTCCGCCAAACAGACGCATGAGGTCGTCGTCAAGCGACAGGTAGAACTGGGTCTCGCCCGGGTCGCCCTGACGACCGGAGCGGCCGCGAAGCTGGTTGTCGATACGACGGCTCTCGTGGCGCTCGGTGCCAATCACGCACAGGCCGCCGGCGGCAAGCACGCGCTCGCGCTCCTTGGCGCACTGAGACCTGGCGCGACGCATGGCCTCCATCGCCTGCTCTTCGCTGACGGGCTCCTGGCCCTCCTCGACCTCGCCGAGGCCGGGGAACTCCCCGCCCTGCTCGACGGTCGCGACGGCCGCGTTGAGCTGCTCTGCCGAGACGCCCTCAAGCGCGAATCCCTCGTCACGCAGGTAGTCGAGGGCAAGGAAGCTGGGGTTGCCGCCCAGCAGGATGTCGGTACCACGGCCCGCCATGTTGGTTGCGATGGTGATGGCGCCCTCACGACCGGCCTGCGCCACGATGGCGGCCTCGCGCTCGTGATGCTTTGCGTTCAGCACCTCGTACTCGCCGCGGCGCACGCCGTGCTTCTCGAGAATGCGCGCGAGGCGCTCGGAGCTCTCGATGGAGACGGTGCCCACCAGGCACGGCTGACCAGCGCGATGGCGCTCCACGACCTCGTCGGCGACCGCGTTGAACTTGTAGTCGATGGTCTGGAACACCAGGTCGTCGTTATCTTTTCTGATGACGGGACGGTTGGGCGGAATGGCCTGGACGGGCAGGTTGTAGATCTCGCGGAACTCCGCGTCCTCGGTCATGGCGGTACCCGTCATGCCAGAGAGCTTGTCATAGAGGCGGAAGTAGTTCTGCAGCGTGATGGTGGCGAGCGTCTGGTTCTCCTCGCGAACGTACACGCCCTCTTTTGCCTCGATGGCCTGATGCAGGCCCTCGGAGTAGCGCCTGCCCTCCATGATGCGGCCCGTGAACTCGTCGACGATCTTGACCTCGCCGTCGACCACGACGTACTGCTGGTCGCGGTGGAACATGTACTCGGCCTTCAGCGCCTGCTGCAGGTGGTTGACGAGCTGGCCCGACGGGTCGGCGTAGATGTCGTCCATGCCCAAGGCGCGCTCGATCTTGGCGAGGCCCGTCTCGGTGGCGGCAATGGTGTGCTTCGCCTCGTCCATCTCAAAGTCGACGTCAGGGGTGAGGCCACGCACGGCGCGCGCGAAGTCCTTGTACGTGGTGGCCGACTTGTCGCCCATGCCAGAGATGATGAGCGGCGTGCGGGCCTCGTCGATGAGGATGGAGTCGACCTCGTCGACGATGGCATAGTGATGACCGCGCTGGACGCGCATGTTGCTGCGCGTGACCATGTTGTCGCGCAGGTAGTCAAAGCCAAACTCCGAGTTGGTACCGTACGTGAGGTCCGCAAGGTACGCGGGCTTCTTCATGGTCGGCTTCATGCCGTTCTGCAGCAGGCCGACGTTCAGCCCCATGCGGCGATAGATCTGGCCCATCCACTCGCTATCTCGGCGAGCGAGGTAGTCATTGACGGTAACGATATGCACGCCCTCGCCGGCCAGGGCGTTCAGGTAACCGGCGAGCGTCGAGACCAACGTCTTGCCTTCGCCGGTCTTCATCTCGGCGATCATGCCGCGGTGCAGCGCGATACCGCCGATGAGCTGCACGTCAAAGTGACGCTGGTGAATGGTGCGGTCGGACATCTCGCGCATCGCGGCAAACGCCTCCGGCAGCATGCTGTCGAGGCTCTCGCCGTTGGCATAGCGCTCGCGGAAGAGCACGGTCTGCCGTGCGAGTTCGGCATCATCCATCTTGTCCGGCGCGTAGTTTGGACCCAGGTCGTTAATGCGCGCGGCGATCTTTTCAAATTCCTTGAGTTGACGATCTGCGCCACGAGAAAGCAGCTTGGAAAGCAGTCCAGCCATATGAGCTCCTCTGCCAGGTTGCGGGCTTTACGTTCACCCATACATTTGTCCTAGAACACTCTAACAATAGGCCCGCGCAACGTCTCCGCCCACCGCCTCACACCACCAAAAGCGCACCTCACCGCACTCCCGACCGCGCAAGGGTTCGCCTCCTCTTTGGACCGAGCCCCTTCTGGGCCCTGCCACTTCTCGATGACGGGAAGATCTTGGCAATGGCCGCTCGCAAGCTCGCCGAAGGCGGCTCTCCCGTCTGCTCGAGCAGGCGCCTCGCATACGCGAGGTAGATGTTTCGGGCGTCCAGCGTGCGCCCCGACATCTTGAGCGCCTCCACGAGAACCAACACGACGTCTTCACGCATGTCGCTTGCCTCATGCGCTGACCAGGCCATCCTCACGGCAAGCGGCAGCAGGTCTTCTCGCATTGCAGCCGTGGCGCCCGCGACCGACACGTCGACGAACAGGTTGCGAAGCTCGTTGCGCCGGAGCTCGGCGGCTCCCGTCGCGTCGTAGGGCGTTTCGCACAGGTCTCCTCGATAGAGCGAGGTGGCCCTTATGGCACAGTCCACCGCACGGCCGTCGTTGTCCTCTGCCAGCGCAGCGTGAGCCAGGCGCTCGAATTGATCGACGTCGCACGAGACAATGGAGGTATCGAGCCCCACGACGCCGTCCGACCTGCTCGCCACAAACAGGTCGAGCTTGGCGCCTCCGTTGTTTCGAGCAATCACCTTTCGGACGGTACTGGCCGCCTCATAGATCTTCTGTCTTCCCGCATCGAAGTTTGACTCGGGCCAGACGCACTCCACAAGCTCGTAGCGCCGCATGAGGTGTCCGCGTCGCATGGCGAGAAACGTCACGAGTGAGCGCGCCTTCCTCCGGGCAAAGCTGGTGCCCGGAATAAGCTCCCCGTTGACGGTTACGCTAAACTCCCCCAGAACCGAGATGTGTATGGGCTTCTGAGGCTCTCCAGAGGGCTCTGAGGGCGCTCCTGAGCCGCCTTGCCCCAGGATTACCTCGCTCGCACTGGTCTCCTCTTCCGCCTCGCGCCTCGCGTGGTTTATGAGCGCCTGAGCCTTTCTGACCGCCCTTCGTGACATCGCCAGCCATGGCTTGGGGATAAGCTCCCTAAACGTGGCTGACGCGCCTTCAAAGTCGTTACAGAGCATATTCAGCATCCACGTGACGTCCTGCGTGCACTTGGTGCGGGAAAGCGCGCTCAGCTCGATGCCTTCCGCCTCTTCGGCCTCCTGGCACGCCATGAACGCGGCGAGGTCCCTCACCGTTGAGGGCGTGGTTCTACGAGCGAGCGCGACCAGTCCTCCGTTGTCCCCGAGCCCCATCGCCGCGAGCGCGTCTATAAGCCTCGCGACAAGCAGCAGGTGGCGCCCGTTGGTTCCCGTAAGCAGCTCCGCCGCCTGAACCGCGCGCACGTGCGCCCTTGGATACGCCTTCTGGCGGTTGTCGAGGACGGCAAGCGTCAGAAGAAGCGCGGCCTGGATGGCGTCGTCCCCGACGCGCGAAGCTAAGGCCACAGCCTCTTCTGCCCCGTCAAGCTCCTTTCCCCTGCCGATCAAGACCGACATGGCGGGCCCAATCATCGCCTGGTAGCGCATGAGCCGCTCGATTCCGCATCGGCGCATCGTGTCGCGCGCACGCTCGCTCGCATGCTGCTCCTCCTCTCGGGGCACTTCCCCGATGAGCGCCTGGGCCATGTCAAAGTCATCGCACAACCATGCTGCCACCAAGGTGTCAGGAGTGAGCCTGAGTGGGTCGTTGACCAGCAGCGCGTACGCCTCTGCCGCCCTGCCGGCAAGCAGGAACCTGCGCGCCTTAATATGGCGCACCAGTGCGCGTGCCGTCTCGCTATCGTCGCGCTTGATGGCGACTTTCCCAGACGGCACGCAGCGATCGGTGTTGCGACAGATGCGCAGTAGCTCGACAAGTCTTCTCTTCTTGGCAAGGTCAAAGGACTCTTCTTCGCCGCCGTCATCATCCGAAAGCTCTTCCAGGCCCGTTCCAACGTCACCCGTCCAGGCCACCGCCTGGGCAGCAAGCCGCTGCTCGGGTGAGCGTGCGAGCCCAAGGTCGCTGTGTAGCTGCAGCGACTTCTTCACCAAGCTCACCTTGCCCTCGCACACCAGCTCGACGCCCCACGTGCATCCGACCTCTGCTGCGCCGAGCTCGTCGCAGAGGTCCCAGATGTCGGCAAGTCGCTCAAAGTCATCACGCTCGGCCAAGACACGTGCTGCCTGGGCAACCGTGTCGGACATACTCGCGCAAACATCGCGTATATACTCGCCGCACTCCTCGAACACTATGGGGTCGGTTACGCCCACACAGCTAAAGACGCCCTGGGCACGGTCTATCCCAAAGAATGGCGTGTCTCTGCTGAGCCATTCGAGCGCCTCTGTATCGAGCTTGGGAATGAGCGATTGCAGCTCGTCGAAGGTGCCCGCGCCCAGCAGCATCATGGCAAATCGAAGTCGCTGCTCTTCGCGCGGCAGCGTCTCACGCAGAAGCCCTTTTGCCAGCGATGCCACCGCCTTGCAACGGGCCTTCTTTTGGGCATGCGCCGAAGACGACGGATCTTGCCCATCAAATATCAGGGCGGCGATATCGCGCGTTGAGAGCATGTTCTCATGCCCCTGCTCGTTCAGGTCCGCATGATACAGATCGGCCAGATCGGGCGACAGAAGACACTGGCAGGAGCTCATCTCTTCAGCAAGAAACTCTGCCTCGGGGCGCATGCATACGAGAACGAACGTGTTGGCAGAAGCCATTCGCTGAAGCGCACGTTTGACTTTGCCTAGGTCGCATTCCTCGATAGGCGGACAGTCGTCAATCACAACGGCCTTTTGCGCTCCGGCGTCGTCACCCATGGCTCGTACTTCTCGAGCAAGCACCACAATCTTGCGACACGCGCGATCGCTGTCGATACCGCGCAGGCTTTCATACCGCGTATGACATCCACGCTTCTCGAGAAAGGCAAGCACGTCGTGTGCGAGCCACGTCTTGCCCATGCCGCACTCGGCACAAACAAACACGATGCCCGCCTCGTGCTCAGCGCCCAGCACGCGGAGCCTAAACCGGAGCCCAGCAGCCTCGCTTCTGGTCATACCCGCCGTATTGAGCGATTCACGGGCTTCCTCAAGGCCCCCAACAGGGGTTTCTTCGGTCCTTTTCATATCAGCCACCTATCTCGGTCCTATACGTCGTCAAATACAGTAACGGCTCTTTAACTCAATAGGACCATAATGGCATATGACGTTATGTTACGTCTTAGCAGATATGTGCCAGAATCCTGCGAGCAAGAAAAGACCTCAAAGTGAGAATATTGGATACCGGAAGCAAGAGACACAAAAAAGGCGCCTCCCATATGGGAAGCGTCCCTAGATATACAAAATGCCCCTTGTTGGTCAGCGA
>DJXA01000053.1 GCA_002449555.1 Atopobiaceae bacterium UBA7016
GACGAGTCGCTCAACTCGCTCTGGAGCGTTGGTCCGTTTGCCGTGCCGGCCTTCAGCCTGCCCATGTTCTCTATGACCGCGCTGGTGGCCATCATGCCCATCGCCATCGCCACCATCCCCGAGTCCACCGCCCACATGTACCAGCTTGACATCTACGTCAACGACGTTGCCAAGAAGAAGGGCGTCAAGATGGACTACAGCCTGATTGACCTGCTCGACCGCAACCTCATCGGCGACGGCCTCTGCGACATGGTCTCTGGCTTTGTGGGCGGCCCCGCCGGCACCAACTATGGCGAGAACATCTCCACCATGGCCATCACCCGCGTCTTCTCGGTGCCCGTGCTGGCGGTTGCCTCCGTCTTCGCCATGGTCGTGGCCTGCTTCACCCCGCTCATCAAGGTGATCTACGGCATCCCCCTGGCCGTCATCGGCGGCCTTGAGGTGTACCTGTTTGGCGCCATCGCCGCGCAGGGCATCGCCATCATGATCGACAAGAGCGTCGACATGTTCTCGTCCAAGAACATCGCCGTCATCGCGGCCATCATGGTCATTGGCCTGGGCGGCCAGTACCAGTTTGGCGGCAACATCCCCTTCTTTGGCATGAGCATTCCGTGCGTCGCCGGTGCCTCCATCTTTGGCATCCTGCTCAACGCCCTGCTCTCCATTGGCGAGAAGAACGAAGCGTAGCGAGCTCCTCTCAACAAGAATCGACGACGGGCACGCGGGAATCCCCCGCGTGCCCGTTTCTTTTGGTGAGACGCTGGGGGTAGCCCCTTTTGTTGCGTGCAACAAAAGGGGCTACCCCCAGCGTCTCACCAACGTATACTCAAAGTCATATATCACCAACCAAGGAGACGCCGTGGCATCTGTTCTCGAGGCACTCATGCTTCTCAGCTTTGGGCTCTCGTGGCCCATCAACGCCTACAACGCGTGGCAGGCGCGTACCGCGCGCGGCACGTCCCCCGTCTTTCTCGCCCTCATCACCTTTGGCTACGTTGCGGGCATCGCCGCCAAGTTCGTCGGCCACAACGTCAACTGGGTGCTGGGCGTCTATCTCTTCAACTTGGCCGCCCTTATCGTTAACGACCTCATCTACCTGCGCAATCTCAAGCTCGATGCGCAGTCGGCCGCATAAAACGCACGAAGGAGCCCCCCCATGAAGGCAATCGTTTATGACGAGAAGCAGCGCAAGGCCAACGAGGCAGCCGCTGCCCTCCCCGGAAACGCCGACATCTACGACGTAAGCCTCGTGCTCACCGACAAGACGAGCCCGCTCTATGGCAAGACCGTCATCTTCCTTGGCAGCTCCGTCACCGTCGGCGCGCTTTCGTTTGGCCAGGCCTGTGCAGACTTCCTGCGTGCCAAGGATGGCGTCATCGCCCTGAAGGAAGCCGTGAGCGGCACGACCCTTGCCGACGACGACCACGACGGCACCTCGTACGTAGAGCGCATGCGCACCATCCCCACCAACATCCACGCCGATGCGTTCGTATGCCAGCTCTCCACCAACGATGCCTGGAAGGGCAAGACCATGGGTGTCGTTGCCGCTGAGGGCCCCTACGACACAGGCACCGTGGCCGGTGCCATGCAGTACGTCATCGAGTACGCACGCGCAACCTGGCGCTGCCCCGTCATCTTCTACACGGGCACCTACTTTGAGAGTGCCGAATACACCCAGATGGTCGAGCTCCTCATGCAGATCAAGGAGCAGATGGGCATCTCGGTCATCGACCTCTACCATAACGAGGAGATGCGCGCCGTCACACCCGAGGACTACGCCCTGTACATGCACGACCCGGTCCACCCCACCAAGGCGGGCTATCAGCTCTGGTGGACACCCAAGTTTGAGGCCGTGTTGGAAGAGGTGCTGGCCGCGTCACCCGAACCTGCGTAACGCGCTACGCGCTTCCCCACTTCTTGTTCCAGAGTTCCACGATATCGTCCAGCTTGGCCGGACGAATGAGGTACAGACCCCAGAGCAGCACGGCAATCGAAGACACCACGGTCACGTAAAACGAGAGGTCAAAGACAAGCTCGTCCATCATGACGCCAGAGTGTGACAGGTCCAGCGTCAGGAACGCCGTGAAGTCGATGAAGGTGTGCGCGATCATGGTGGGAATGATGCTGCCAGAGCGCATCAAGACGGCACCGCACGCAACGCCAAAGCACATTGCATAGCAGACCTGGAAGATGGTCGTCGACATCGGTGCACCCAGCAGCGCGTTGGAGCCATGTACGAGGCCAAACACGAGCGCGGTGAAGAGCACCCCCATCACCGCATCGCGCCTCTCCCTGCGCACCCTCATCCAGTTTGCGGCAGGTACGGCACGAAAGACGACCTCCTCCGCAACGCCCGGCGCAAGCGCCATGAGGAGGCACTGCGGAATTGGATTGAGGGCCTCGCCCTCTATGAGCGCGTTCGCCAGATCCACGAAGTTGGAAGCGGAGAAGATCAGCAGCGGAACGGCTAGCAGCAAACCTTCGCGCGACCACTTCAGCATGCCGTCAAATGACCCCCTGAAGCGCAGCTCATATATCAGCAGCACGATGAGGCCGGCCACGATAGAGACCACCGGCTGCATGGTTCGCTGGTCAAGCCCCACAAGCGACAAGGGCACTATTACGGCTATCGATGCCAGGAAGTACAGCCCATACGCAACGAAGCACGTCAGGATCTTGTGGTCGTACACCAGATGACGCGTTGGGTTGGGCTGCTGCTCAACAGCCTCTTCCACCATCGGGACCTCAGGCTCGTCGCCAACCATGTGCTCCATACGACCGTTCCTCCTTACGTAGGACCTACGCGATGTGCACAGGCCTTTCTGTCCGTTAGGTAAGCCTCAGCGAGTCAAACAGCGCTCGGAACACCTGCTCACTTGCCTCGGCATTCTCCTCGCGTTCAAAGAACGACAGCGTATAGGTGCAGTTCGTCGTCTCCACCACATGCTTGAACACGATGGCGTAGGCAATCTGGTACACGCCGGACACCTCGTAGCGGAAGCTGACGCCCCACGCCTCCTCGCCGCACAGCGTGGTCTGGTACAGCTCGCCTACCTCGTAGTCGTTTGACTTATAAGCCTTGCCGGCCTCTGCGGCAACGCGCCGCGCGAGGTCTTTTGTGCTCACCAGGCCTGCCAGCAAAACGTTTGACTCGTGCCACTGCACCGAGACGATCATGTGGCGCTCGGTATCCCAGATCGCCCATCGATTGGGCACGTCGTTGGGGAAGACACGAGCCATCTCGTCCGCGTCAAGCACGTGGAAGCCGTCGGGATACGACAGGCAAAGCTCGCCGTTCAGTGTTACGTCATTCATACCCATGAGGTGGCTCTTACTCCTTGGCAGCCAACCTGCTAAGACAGAGCGAGAGCTCGCCCGTCAGCACGCATTCGTCGTAGTCTGCGACTCCCACAAGCTCTGGAATGGCGTCTGCGGGCAGGGACTTCTCCAGCTCCTCGCGCAGCTCGTCCATGTCGGGCAGCAGGTCGCACCAGACGTAGATAGCCTCGGGCGCCAGCGTGCAGATGACGTTGGCAAGATAGCGAGCAACCAGCTCGCGCATGCCGTTGACGCGCCACGCAGCGTCGTCGAGCTCCATGCCGAGGGCGTACCCCCGCGCCAGCGGGCCCACGTGACCAGAACGGCCACCCCTGCCCACCAGCGGCTTTCCGTCAACGACATAGCCCTGCTCGCCGTCGGCGACGCCAACGGCCTGGGCATGGAACACCACGTTGTCATACTTATCCTGCGCGACGTAGCAGCCGATGGCCGCGGCGCTTGCGTTGTAGTCGACAAACACCTTGGCGCCCCAGAGCTCTGACATCTTCGAGGCCAGCTCAAAGTGAACCTCGCGCCCGTCGTGCTGCTCGACCAGCACACCGTTGTCGACCACGCCCGGAACGGCGATGCCGATGGCGTCAAACTCCGTGGTCTTCCAGCCCTGCACGCGCAGGGTGGCGGCCAGGTCATCAAAGGTTTGCACGTCAAAGCTGCGGCGCACCAGCATGCCCGAGATCGCGATGTTGCCATGATCCAAAACGCGGTAGCTCAGCGTGGGCTCGTCCTCGCGATGGATGTAGCTCAGCGCCAGTACGCGCTTGGTTTTGTCGTAATCTCGGACAACAGGCAAGGCTCCCTCGCCGGAAGCAGCTCGGCTGCCAGAGAGCGTGTCAACCACCAGGCGCAAGGCCGCCGCGGCGTCATAGGCGCCAAAAATCTTGCCCGGCAGCTCGATGACCGGGGTGTTGGGCAGCGCCTCTGCCACGGCCTTGCGCTGATGTCCCACCTGCGGTGCAAGCAACACGGCAGCAAACTGCGCGCCGTTCAGCTTGGCCTCTTCGATGGGCTGCGCCGTGAAATCGTAGTCAAGGCCGAAGCCCTGCGAAAGCTCGTTGAGCTTGTTAGAAAAGAACGTCGTGGTCACGCCGCATGTGCAGCACAGAAGCACGTGCTTCACCTCAAGGTGCGTAGCGCTGTAGAGCGCGTCGGCCATCTCGTTGAAGAGGTCCTGGGCACGGACGAGGTCCTCGAGCTCGAAGTGGAGGAAGAAGGCGGGCTCCCCGTCAAGCGCACGCTCGAGACGCAGCTCGACAATGGTCATCTCATCGATGTCATAGAACCCGACCCAGCCCTTGACCAGGTCGTTCTCGATGATGATGTTGCCCTCTTCGTTTTTAATGAGCGTGCAGCCCTCAAGCTGCTGCGCCATGATCCACTCGCGATATACCTGCGTCAGCTCGCTCATGCACTGCTCCTTTGCCCGATACGGGCGACGTGCGGTTAGCGCTCGATCGTAAAGACGTCCGCCAGGCCCGTCATGTCAAAGATGTCGTACACCTCGTCGCTGGGATGGCGAAGAATCATAGAACCGCCGCGACGATCGGCGAGCTTCTGGGTGGCAACCAAAACGCGCAGGCCTGCACTCGAAATGTAGTCAAGGCCGGCGAGGTCGAGGTCAAACTCCTTCACAGCCTCGGGCAGGCTGGAAATCTCACCCTCGAGCTCAGGGCTGGTAGCAACGGTAAGCTTGCCGTCGATCGACATCGCAGCCTTGGCACCGTCAATGGTCGTCGTGATGTTCATGCTGTGGCTCCTTCTCGTCACGCAGTACGCCTAATTGTTGATTGTAACCCCTTCGGACCTCGATGCATCACAAGAGACAGCGAAGCTACAACCTACGGGCGTGTTCCAGCGGCCAATAGCGGCAGGACTCGGGCAACAGGGGTTCCGAACCCGTGTTGCACAAAAGCTGCGAGTAAACAGGGCCTTCTGCACGCGGCAGCGCTTAGGCTTCGCCGCCCTTGCGTGCGTTGTGGTCAAGCGCGCCCAGCGAGTCTGCCGCGAGCACGATCTGCATGATCTGCGCCGCCACGTTGCCTCCCGCACAGAGGTTGTCGAGCAAGAGGTCGAGCGCCGTGACCACCGCGAGCGCGCCCGTCGGGATGCCCAGGCTTGCCAGCAGCATGCCGTAGCACGCCAACATGCCGCCAGGCACCGGAGGAACGGCGACGGCGTACAGCAGGCACGAGATGGCGAGCTGCGCATACCACAGCACGCTTCCGCCCATGTTGTAGGCACGGGCGCTGTAAAGCATGACCACGGTAAGCAGAATGGCCGTCATGGGCTTGCAAAGCACCATGCCCAGGGGCACGCCAAAGGAGGTCTGCTCGTCATCGACGCCTAGGTCATCCTTGCAAATGGAGAGCACCGTTCCAAACGCCGCTGAGGGCGAGGCCGTGATGCAGGCGATCACCGTGGCGGGGAAGCAGGTGATGAGGAGCTCGCGCAGGCTGATCTTGCAGGTAACGCTCGTAAAGATAAGCTGCGCAGCCAGAAACACCACCATGACCACGCCAATCACCAGGATGGGAAGCCACGATTGGAAGAGTGCCCCCAACGTGCCGGACCACGTCTGCGATATGGTCATCACCACGATGAGCAACGGCAGCAGACGGCAGAGCTGCTCCATGAGGAACTGGATCAGCACGTTGAGCTGGTTGAGCGCCTTGCGAATTCCCTCCGTGAGGTCGCCCAGTGCGAGCACCGCGACACCCACGGCGATGGAGAGCATGATGATCTGCAGCGTGTTGCCCTCCATGAAGGGCTTGAACAGGTTGGTGGGAAAGAGGTCAAGCAGGAGCCCCGTGATGCTTGAGATGGGGTCTCCCATCTCAGCCACCTTGCCAACGCCCAGGCGGAAGAACGGGAAGCTCGCCACAAACGCGAGTGCCACGGCGGACACGTTGGTGAGCATCTGACGTCCGATAAGGGCCCTGCCGCTGCGACCGAGCGCGGCCATGTCGCCGATGCCGCAGATGCCGCACACAACCGAGAGAAACACCATGGGGCCCGCAACGCCCGCAAGCATGCCCACGTACGTGTCAAACAGCGGATTGACCAGGCCATTGAGTAGCGACATGCGCGTGGCCTCGGGCAGCCGCAGGCCAGCCTGTGCGAGCACCACGCCACAGGTGATGGCAGCGCACGCCTTGGCCGTCGAGCCCAGCGGCGGACGCGGGCACGAGATAGAGATGATGTTGTAGCCACCGGTATAGGCAAACGACGGCCTGAGACCCGCCGTCTGCATAAACGTGCGTTCCCAGTCGGTCTCGTTGCCCTGTTCGCGCGGGTCAAAGCGGTCTCCGCGCACCTTGATCATCAGACGGGGCTTTCCCAACCGGTTGCCCACGACGAGCTCCGCCTTGGTTCCGTCACCAAAGTGGTCGCGGAAGCTGAGGAGGGCGTACTCAATGGTCAGGCGCGCAGAGAGCTGGCTTCTGCGATCAAGCTGCGTGCCGTCAAGAAAGTCCGCGACCGCCTCGGACGCGCGGTCGATGCCCTCGGCATCGAGCATGATGTCGGTGATTTGAGTTGCCATGAACGTCCTCCCGTGAGTGCCCCTCCATTGTATACGTGGCTCACGATGCGTTCCTGCCTCACGTGGGTGGATGATGTATCCACCGCCCAAAGGTGCGCGCCGAGCCTGCATATCGCCTGCTCATGGCACAATGGCTCATGCAACCAGAGAGGAAGAGCCATGGCACAGAGAAGCACTGCCCCGCGCGACGCCGCCACTGTGAAGCGCACGTTGCACTGGTTCTGGTGGGTCACCAAGAAGCGTCCGTTCGCGGCCTTCATGGCCGTGTTCACCAGCATCGCGTACACGGCGCTGCTCAACTATGCGAACACGTGGGTGATGAGCCGCATTGTGGACCGCGTGCAGGCAAGCCCCGTTCCCGCCGCGCAGGTATGGGAGGTGTTCGCGCCCTACGTCATCGGGCTTTTGGTGGTCAACGCTGTGGGACAGACATGCTCAAAGCTGCAGGACTGGTCCGTCATGCAGCTTGAGATGAACGGCAACTATCACCTCAGCCGCCTGTGCTTTGACACGCTGTCCAACCGGTCCATGACCTTCCACACCAGCCGCTTTGGCGGCAGCTTGGTGAGCCAAACAAGCCGCTTTACCAGCGGTTATACGGGACTGGTTGACGTGGTGACCTACTCGCTCATCCCCACGGTGGCGAGCATCGTGTGTACCATCGTGCTGCTGTGGCCGGCAAGCCCGCTTTTCGTGTGCATCCTCTTTGTGATGCTGACCGTGTATGTGGTGGTTGCCTACACCATGTACCAGCGCATTCTTCCGCTCTCGGCCGCGACGGCCGCCGCACAGAGCAAGCTTTCGGGCGTGCTTTCTGACGCCGTCACCAACATCTTGGCCGTCAAGACCTGCGGACGCGAAGACTACGAGCGCGAGCTGTTTGACGCCGCGGATCGCAAGGCCATGGCCGCCGAACGCGTGAGCATGAACGCCATGATGCGCCGCGGCGCCATGACGAGCACGCTCATTACCTTCATCATGTTTGTGACCAGCATCTTTGTGGTGGGCGGCAACGCATGGTACGGCATCAGCGCAGGCACGCTGGTGATGATGTTCACCTACACCTACAACCTGTCCATGCGCTTCAACTACATCAACTCGATGATGGCGCGCATGAACCGCGCGGTGGGCGACGCGGCGGAGATGACCAAGGTCCTGGACGAGCCGCGCCTGGTCGAGGACGCGCCGGGGGCGCCGGAGCTCGTGGTGACGCATGGCGCGGTGGACTTCGAGCACCTGGCCTTCCGCTACGAGGACGCCGCCGAGGGCGACTACGTGTTCCGCGACCTGACGCTGCGCGTGCCGGCGGGCCAGCGCGTGGGCCTGGTGGGACGGTCGGGATCGGGCAAGACCACGCTCACCAAGCTGCTGCTGAGGCTCTCCGACGTGCAGGAGGGCCACATCTACGTGGACGGGCAGGACGTCAGCGCCTGCGCGCAGCAGTCGCTCAGGCGGCAGATCTCCTACGTGCCGCAGGAGGCGCTGCTCTTCCACCGCTCCATCCGCGAGAACATCGCCTACGGGCGCCCCGACGCCACCGACGAGGAGATACGTCGTGCGGCGGGGCTCGCCAACGCGCTGGAGTTCATCGACCGCCTGCCGGCGGGCCTCGACACCATGGTCGGCGAGCGCGGCGTCAAGCTCTCCGGCGGCCAGCGCCAGCGCGTGGCCATCGCCCGCGCGATACTGGCCGACTGCCCGATACTCGTGCTCGACGAGGCCACGAGCGCGCTGGACAGCGAGAGCGAGGCGCTCGTCCAGGGCGCGCTCGAGAACCTCATGAGGGGCCGCACGAGCATCGTCGTCGCCCACCGCCTCTCCACCGTGGCCGCCCTCGACCGCATCGTGGTGCTGGAGGAGGGCCAGATCGTGGAGGACGGCACCCACTCCGAGCTCAGCCGCGCGGGCGGCACCTACGAGTCCCTCTGGGGCCGCCAGACCGGCGCCTTCCTCGAGGCGGAGT
>DJXA01000199.1:0-7731 GCA_002449555.1 Atopobiaceae bacterium UBA7016
TCCAACCTGGAGCGCCTGCTGTACTACTTGTCCGACGGCGACTGCGAGCGCGTTGCCGCGTGGATGTCCAGCCTCTCCACTGAGGGCATCTACACTCTTCCCGCCGAGATGATGGACCGTATGCGCGAGACGTTCTCGTGCGGCTTTGCCACCGACGAGGAGACGCGCACCACCATCCGCACCACGTGGGACGAGCAGGGTGTGCTCATCGACCCGCACACCGCCGTGGGCAAGTGCGTGCTTGACCGTGTTGCCTTTGAGGGCCGCCAGCGCGTATGCCTCTCTACGGCCAACCCGTACAAGTTCTCGGCCGACGTGCTCGCCGCACTTGGCCATGATGTTTCTGGCCTCGACGGCTTTGCCTGCATGGACAAGCTTGAGCAGGTGACGGGCGTGGTCGCGCCGGCGCAGCTCTCCGCGCTGCGCAGCGCTGCCGTGCTGCACGAGACCGTCTGCGACCAGGCCGAGATGTCGGGCTTTGTCGAGGATGCGTGCGCGAGGGTGTTTGCATGACGTCAGCCGAGCAATCGCGACGTGTAACGGTGCGGGTTCCTGCGACCTCCGCCAATCTGGGGGTTGGCTTTGACGTGCTGGGGCTCGCGCTTGAGCTCGATGCGTCCTTCACGTTTGAGCCTGCGGACGAGCTGGTGGTTACCGGCTGCGACGGGCGATTCAATACGCCGGACAATCTGGTGTGGACGTCGTACGTTACCGCCTGCACCGAGCTTGGCCTCACCTCGCAGCCGCTGCACATCCATGAGGACTCGCCCATTCCCAGCTCGGGCGGCCTTGGTTCCAGCTCTACCTGCGTGGTTGCGGGGATCGTTGCCGCGCAGGCCTTGGCGGGCCGAGACATTGACCGACCCTTTACCTTAAGCCTGGCGACACGCATCGAGGGACACCCTGACAACGTGGCGCCAGCCGTGATGGGCGGGTTGGTCAGCTCCTACGTTGACGGTGGGCAGACGGTTACCACGCGCTGGCCCGTAGCCCCTAACCTGCGGTTTGTTTGTCTGGCGCCTCCCTATAGGGTGCTGACGGCCGACGCACGCATGGCGCTTCCCTCCATGGTTCCCATGAGCAGCGTCTCGTGGCAAGTGGGGCGCTGCCTGGCTATGGTGAGCGCGCTTGCGTCGGGCCGCACGGCTGAGATTGCCGCCTGCTGCCACGACCGCATCCACGAGCCCTACCGCGCGCCGCTCATTCCGGACTATGACCACCTGCAGGACACGTGCCTTGCAGCGGGAGCCATCACGTTTCTCATCTCGGGCTCAGGGGCGGCAATGCTCGCCATCTGCGACGGTGATGCGTCCGCTCAACGCGTGAGCGAAGCAGCGGCGCACGCCATGCCTGACCTGTGGATTCGCACGATGCGCGCCAGCGAGCGAGGAGCCTCTGCACGCATCGAGGTCTTACCGTAACGACACATGCGTGGGACACGGGTTCGGAACCCCTGTCCCATTTGGGACAGGGGTTCGGAACCCGTGTCCCACACCCCGATTGAAAGGAGCATCACCATGAACGTCTGTTGCCTTGATATGGAAGGCGTTGTCGTCCCCGAGATCTGGATTGCCTTCTCTGATGCCAGCGGCATTCCCGAGCTGCGCCGCACCACGCGCGACGAGCCCGACTACGACAAGCTCATGAAGTGGCGAATGGGCATCCTTCGCGAGCACGGCCTTGGTCTGCCGCAGATTCAGGAGGTCATCGCCACCATCGACCCGCTGCCCGGCGCACGCGAGTTTCTGGACGAGCTGCGCACGCTGTCGCAGGTCATCATCATTTCTGACACCTTCGAGCAGTTCGCCAAGCCCCTCATGGAGAAGCTCGGCTGGCCCACGCTCTTCTGCAACACGCTTGAGGTTGACGAAGACGGCATGGTCACGGGCTTCAAGATGCGCTGTGAGCAGTCGAAGCTCACCACCGTGCGTGGCCTGCAGGGCATGGGCTTCGAGACCATCGCAACCGGCGACTCGTACAACGACCTCGCCATGATCCGTGCGAGCAAGGCGGGCTTCCTCTTCCGCTCCACTGACCAGATCAAGGCCGACAACCCCGATCTGCCCGCCTACGAGGAGTTTGACGACCTGCTCGACGCCTTCAAGGCCGCGATGTAGCTTCTTCACATCATCATGTCGCCGTGCAACGCGGGTTCGGAACCCGCGTTGCACGGCGACATGAATGCATCTTATTTGGTTTGGTATGATGTTCTATATCGTCTTGAAGGAGAACACGTGCCAAAGGGACCACGAGAGATCAGCGAAACTGGCTATTATCACGTCGTGACGCGCACCGTCGGCGGCATTCCCCTGTTTGAAGATGACAAAGATCGCAAACGATATCTGTTCCTGCTGAAGAAATACCATGACGAGCTAGGCATACGCATTATCGCGTGGGTCCTCATGAACAACCACGTTCATCTTGTGCTCGATTGTGGTGAGGACGCCAATCCGACTCCTTTCATGAGAAGGCTCGATATCGCTTATGCAGCATACTTCCGGGCGAAGACGGACCACAAGGGCCACTTGTTCCAGGAGGACTACTGGAGCAAACCGATCCTCAACGATGAGCAACTCATCTCGACGGTTGACTATGTTCACCGCAACCCCGAGCGTGCATGCATCGCGTCTATGACGGGCTATCGTTGGTCGAGCATGCAGGAGTACCTTGGGAAGCTGTGGGTGGTCGATACTTCGATCATCCTTGAGCTTATGGGAAACGTCGAAAGCCTTGTTGCCTTCGTTGGCAGAATGGATGACGTCGTGCGCATGCGAGACAAAGATGTGCCACGTCAAAAGCTCACCGATGATGAAGCCTTGCTGCTGGCTAAGCAGATGGCAGGCGTCGAAACGTCCACCGAGCTAAGGTCTCGAGACGTGAAGCTGCGGCCAAAGCTTATGAGCAAGCTGGCAGAAAACGGTGTCACGCAGCGGCAGATTGCCAATGTCTTTGGCATAAGCAAAAGCACTGTATCGAGACTCCTTGCAAAGCCCTCATAACACGCGTGGGACAAGGGTTCGGAACCCGCGTTGCAAATGGGACAAGGGTTCGGAACCCTTGTCCCATTTGCAACGCGGGTTCCGAACCCTTGTCCCACGCACTGTCGGGATGTGTTATCCGCCGAGGTAGGCCTTGCGGACGTCGTCATCGTGCAGCAGGTCACGACCGGTGCCCGTCTTGGACACGCGGCCGGTCTCGAGCACGTAGCCGCGATCGGCGATAGAAAGCGCCTTGCTCGCGTTCTGCTCAACCAGAAGCACCGTGGTGCCGTCCTCGTTGAGCGCCTTGATGATGTCAAAGATCTCTTGCACCAGAATAGGCGCCAGGCCCATGGAAGGCTCGTCGAGCATGATGAGCTTGGGCTTGCTCATGAGGGCGCGGCCCATGGCGAGCATCTGCTGCTCGCCGCCCGAAAGCGTGGCCGCCAGCTGGTTGCGGCGCTCCTTCAGACGCGGGAAACGCTCATAGACCTCGCGACGCGTCTCGCGCGCCTCGTCGTCAGGACGGGTGAACGCGCCCATCTCGAGGTTCTCGCGCACCGTGAGGTTGCCAAAGACGCGACGGCCCTCAGGGCAAAGCGCGATGCCGCGGGATACCATCTTGTGCGCGGGAACGCCGACCAGGCTCTCCCCCTCAAACTCGATGGAGCCACTGCGCGGACGAAGAATGCCCGACACCGTGTTGAGCGTGGTGGACTTGCCGGCGCCGTTGGCGCCGATGAGGGTCACGATCTCGCCAGTGTTAACCTCAAACGAGACGCCCTTGACGGCGTGAATCGACCCGTAATAGACGTTCAGGTCAGAAACGGTAAGCATCGCCATGGCTACTTCGCCTCCTCATCCTGCGTACCGAGGTAGGCCTCGATCACCTGCGGGTTAGACTGGATATCGGAAGGCGTACCCTTGGCAATGATCTTGCCGAAGTTGAGCACGGCAATGCCCTCGCAGATGCCCATGACCAGGTCCATGTCGTGCTCGATGAGCATGATGGCGATCTGGAACTCGTCGCGGATCTTGCGGATGTTCTCCATGAGCTCGGCTGTCTCGGACGGGTTCATGCCGGCGGCGGGCTCGTCAAGCAAAAGCAGCTTGGGCGAGGTGGCCAGCGCGCGCACGATCTCGAGCCTGCGCTGCGCGCCGTACGGCAGCGAGCCAGCGATGGCGCCCGCCTGGTCAGCCATGTTGAAGACGTCCAGCAGCTCCAGCGCGCGGTCGTGGAACTCCTTCTCGGCAAGCCAGTACTTGGGCATACGGAAGATGCCGCTCCACATGCCGCACTCAACCTGGTTGTGCAGGCCGATCTTGACGTTGTCCTCAACGGTCAGCGAGTCAAACAGGCGGATGTTCTGGAACGTACGCGCAATGCCTGCCTGGCAGACCTGCGGCGTGGTCATGTTGGCCGTGTCGATGCCGTCCAGAATGATGGCGCCGCGCGTGGGCTGATATACCTTGGTGAGCAGATTGAACACGGTGGTCTTGCCGGCACCGTTGGGGCCGATGAGACCCGCGATCTCGGTCTTACCCACCATGAAGTTGAAGTCCTCCACCGCGTGCAGGCCGCCGAAGTCGATGCCCAGGTGGCGGCACTCAAGGATGGTCTGGCCAGCATCGCGTTCGGGGATGAGCGAGTCGGTAGGCAGCGGCACGAGCTTAGAGCCCTTTTGCTCCGCCTGGGGCTTCTTGCGCGGGCTGCCTCCACCGGCAGCGGCGCTCTGCGCCTTGTAGGTTCCCTCTTCACGAGCCATTACGCAGCACCTCCCTCGGCAGTCTGAGCAGGCGTCTCATCGTCGTCATCGTCCCCGCGACGCCTGAGGATCTTCTCCTTAAGCATGTCAAAGGCGTTGTTGAGCTGACGGTTGTTGGACACGAGCATGACCAGAATAAGCACCACGGCGTAGATGAGCATACGGAAGTTACCCAGGAAGCGCAGCTTCTCGGGAAGCACCGTCAGCAAGGTGGCCGAGATGATGCCGCCACGGATGTTGCCCATGCCGCCCAGAACAACGAACACCAGGATGTTGATGGAATTGTTGAAATCAAACTTGCTCGGCACGATGGAGTTGAAGTTCATGGCGTACAGGGCGCCCGCCATACCCGCGAGGCCCGCAGAGACCACAAACGCCATCAGGCGATACTTGGTGGTTGAGATGCCCACGCTCTCGGCTGCGATGCGGTTGTCGCGCACGGCCATGATGGCGCGGCCCGAACGGCTGTTGACCAGGTTAAACACGACGAACAGCGTGAAGAGCACGAGCACGAAGCCCAGCGTGAAGTTGGAGATGCGCTCGATGCCCGAGGCGCCCTGCGGACCGTTGATGAGAATCTTGCCACCCTGCTCGAGGCCGAGCGCAGCGGCGTTGCTCATGGACACGTGCAGGCCGTTGGAATCCAGGCCCAGCCACAGGTTGTTGAGCAGGTTCTTGATGATCTCGCCAAAGGCCAGCGTAACGATGGCCAGGTAGTCGCCCTGCAGGCGCATGACCGGGATGCCGATGAGGACGCCAGCGCACGCAGCAGCAAGGCCGGCGATGGCGCAGCCCAGGAAGAAGCGCACCAGCGGCGAGCCAACCATGCCCTGCAGCATGCTCACGGCAACGACGCTCGTGAAGGCGCCGACGCTCATGAAGCCCGCGTGGCCCAGCGAAAGCTCGCCGGAGATGCCCACCACCAGGTTGAGCGAGATGGCAAGGCAGATGTAGGTAGTAATGGGAACCAGCTGGCCCTTCATAGAGCTCGAAAGGCCGCCGATGGCACCAAGGCCCTGCATCACGAGGAACGCGACGATGACCATCGTATACGTGATGAGGTTTGACCGCGTGGTCTTGTCCATATTCTTGAATAGCTTCATGGCTACACCTTCTCGTGCATCTCTTTGCCGAGCAGGCCGGCCGGTCTTACGAGCAGCACTACAATGAGCACCGCAAAGACAATTGCGTCTGCAAGCTGGGTACCGATATACGCGCGCGCGAAGATCTCGATGACGCCCAGAAGGATGCCGCCGAGCGCCGCGCCGGGGATGGAGCCGATGCCGCCAAACACGGCCGCGGTGAACGCCTTGATGCCCGGCATCGAGCCCGTCGTGGGCATGAGCACCGGGTAGGCCGAGCACAAAAGCACGCCCGCGATGGCAGCCAGGCCAGAGCCGATGGCGAAGACCATCGAGATGGTGGCGTTCACGTCGATGCCCATCAGCTGGGCAGCAGCCTTGTCCTCAGAGCAGGCACGCATGGCCTTGCCCATCTTGGTACGCTGCGTGAACAGCGTCAGGCACACCATGACCACCACGCACGCAAGCACCGTGATGATGGAGATGGGGCTGATGACCAGCTGTCCGTTGAACAGGCTGATGTTGGGAAGGCTGATGACGCTGGGGAATACCTTGGGATCAGACTTCCAGATGAGCAGCGCGGAGTTCTGCAGGAAGTAGCTCATGCCGATGGCGGTGATGAGCACCGCGAGGCTCGGAGCCTCACGCAGCGGCTTGTACGCCAGGCGCTCGATAACGACGCCCAGGCACGTGCAGCCCACAACGGCAAGCAAGACGCCCAAGACAGGCGGCAGCCCCAGATACTGCATGCAGCAGAAGCAGATGTAGCCGCCAACCATGATGACATCACCGTGTGCAAAGTTCAGCATCTTGGCAATGCCGTAGACCATGGTGTACCCCAGCGCGATGATGGCGTACACGCTGCCCAGGCTGATTCCGTTAATCAGGTTGGTCAGAAACCCCATGGCCCTCCCCTCTCTCTAGCCAAAAGGAAGGCCGCCGCAGGCGGAGCGACGGCCTCCCAAGTCGTTCGAACAATGAAGATTCTAATCCATCGAGACGTAAACGCCGTTCTGGATGACCATGCCCTTGGGGGACTTGGAGACCTCGCCGGTGGCAGACCACGTAGCGGTGCCCGTCAGGCCCTCAACGGAGAAGCTCGGGTCGGTGAACTGGGCGATGAGCGCCTCGCAGAGGTCCTGAGCGGACATGTCGGCGGTGAGGCCGGCGGCCTCGATAGCGGCGGCGATGGCCTTGACGGAGTCATAGGCGTCGGCGGCAAACTGGTTCGGGTCCTCGTCAGAGCCGGTGAGCTCCTTGTAGGCAGCGACGAACTTCTGAGTGGCCTCGTCCTCAGCGGAAGCGACGAACGGGGTCAGCAGCATAACGCCCTCGGCCAGGCTGGTGTCGAAGCCCTCGAGCGTGAGGATGCCGTCCATGCCGTCGACGCCGAAGAACTTCGGGGTGTAGGACTGCTTCTGAGCCTCGGCCAGGATGAGCGAGGCAGGGGTGTAGTACATGGGAAGGAACACGAGGTCAGCGCCCTTGGCCTTGGCGTCGCCCACCTGCACAGAGAAGTCGACTGTGTCGTCGGTGAAGGTGGTCTCAGAAACGACCTCGAGGTTCAGCGTGGCGGCCTCCTCCATGAACTTGTTGTAGATGCCGGTGGAGTAGGCGTCGGCGTTGTTGTAGATGACGGCGATCTTGGTGCCGAGACCCTGCTGGGAGATGTACTGAGCGGAAGCGATGCCCTGGTTGGGGTCGGTGAAGCACATCTGGAAGACGTTGTCCTTGGCGGGCTCGTTGGTGCCCTCGACACCACCGATAACGTCGACGGAGGACGCGGACGGGGTCAGCTCGAAGATGCGGTCGGCGTTGGTCTCAGCAGAGACGGCCACGCACGGCTTCGTAGTGGTGGTGCCCACCAGGATCTGCATGTTCCAGTCCTTGAGGGTGTTGTAGGCG
>DJXA01000199.1:7870-28648 GCA_002449555.1 Atopobiaceae bacterium UBA7016
GGACCTTGCCCTCGGCGTTGCACTCGTTGACGGCGACCTGCGCACCAAACTTGGTGGCGTTGCCGTAGATGGCAGCGGCGCCCGTGGTGGGGCCGATGCCGCCGATCTTGAAGATGCCGACCTCGGAGAGGTCGGTTGCGGGGGCGTCGCCCTCAGAGGAGCCACCGCCGCATCCAGCAAGGATGGCGGAAGCGCCAAGAGCGCTCGTGAGCTGCACGAAGTTGCGACGAGAAACGTTGAAGTTCTTCATGGTCTTCTCTCCCTTGTAAAAGACGTATAGAAGCATGCGTACCACAATAGGCACGACAAAAGCTGAAAACCTTGGGAGTGGCCCAAGGTTTTCAGCACGGAAACATCAATTTCCTTACTTGAAACAGCGCGTTGCCACGGGATGGCACCCGCGGTTACCTCAGCTAAGCTTCGCGGGCGAGCGGCGTATGCGCAGGCGCAAAGTGCTTCGGACGATAGACGCGCTCCTCCTCGTTCTTGGGAGCCTCGCCCTTCTCGCCTCCACCCTGAATCACCGTGAGGTAGTCGCGCGAGGTGCGACGCGCGATGGGCGACGGATTCTGCGAGAACTCGTCGTCGATGAGGTAGTCCACGTAGGAGCTGGTATCGACCATCTCGGGATGGCCGGCGTGCATCTTGAACGGGATGAAGCTGGTGGAGCCCTCCAGGCCGTCGGGCTCATCGATGGTCTCGATGGTGCCGATGGCGTCACGGAAGACGGGATTGCTCTGGTTGTTCAGGCGCTCGTCCATGGCCTTCAGAGCGAGGTCCCAGACATCCTCATGCTCAAGGTCTTCGGCAGTACGATGCTCGGGGTAGACACCCACGTTGACCTCGGCGACGTTCTTCGAGATGTAATCCGCACGGCGAGAGGCCTCGGCATTGAGCTCGAAGTGGGCGGCAGAGGTCGACCCCAGATGCATGGGGCCGGTCTGCGGCATGGGGGCGTCTTCGGGGATGTCCTCAACGCGCTTGAAGGCCCCTGCCTTGACGGCGTGCTTGCCGATGAGAGTTCCCGTGCTTCCAGCGGTTTCAGCGGCCTCAACACTTTCGACGCTCAGCATGCTTCCGGTGCCCTCGGTGTAGTCAACAGGATCGGGAGTGACCTCTTCCTTGCTGATGTCCTCGATGCGACGGATGGAAGAGCCGAGGGTCTTATTCCACCACGACGTGCCTACGTCACCCACGGTGCCATCGGCGCGCTCGATAATGGGCAGTCCCTCAAAGGGGTCGGTGCCCAGACGCGACGAAAGCACCACAGCGACGCCCGACGTACGGGCGGTCATGCGCTCGCGGAGGCTCTTGCGCCTCACGTAGTTCTCGGCGATGTCGGAATAATCGGTTGCGACGTGGGCCGGGCTCTTGGTCTGCAGCTCACCAGAGGCTGCGGGGTCGGTGACCTGCGCCTTCGCGGATTCGCGGGCGTGTCCCACCGAGACGTCCTGCACACGAATGACGCCCGATGCCTCCCACTCGCGGGCGGCCATGTGGCGCGCGGGGGCCTTGGAGGCGGCGATGGGCTTTTGGGTGGTGCGAGTACCCTCCTGCTGCTCGGCCTCTGCCTCGCTCTTCTTCTCGGACGCGCGCTCCTCGGCCTCTCGTGCCTCCGCCTGGGCGTTAGCCTTCTTGGCCTTGGTCTCCGTAATGGCAGCAAACGCGATGTGGGCAGCCGTAGAGAGCGAGGCTCCCGCGATCACGCCAAGCGCAAACTGGATGTAGGGCGCGGAGGAACCCGTGACAAGCTCTTCGAGCGAAATAGCCATAGCGTTGGTCGGAAAAGCACCCGTTGCCGCGCCAAGAAGTCCTACATAGATGGCCGGATTCCGCCTGCCAGTTGTCATGTCCTCGCACCTCCCGGGGCCAAAGCCCGCGCCGTGGCACGTAACCCCAGGTGAAGACGACCTATTGTTGTCCCGCTCCTTGCGGATAATGACAGGGAAAACCTGTCTGAGAGAACGGCGTGCTTCGTTTGAGGTGTATGTGCCGCTGTGTTTCATCGTCTAGACAAAAACCTAGATGGAAAAAATATACACGTAAACCTGCTCGTCTTGCAAGAACAAATGACAATTTCGGCAAAAGAGATGCCCTGCCGCGCTCTATCGAACGCGCCAGGGCATCACATGCTCAGATACGACAAGTCGCCGTTAGCCGAAGTAGTCTCCGCTCTGCTGAGCCTTCTTTGCGGAGCGAATCAGGAACTCCTGGTTGGTGTTGGTTGCCTTGAGGCCCTTGACCAGCGCCGTGGCGGCGCGCTCGACGTTGTTCATGTTGGCGAGCACGCGACGGATGCCCCACACGAAGGGCTGGAGTTCGGGGTCGATGAGCAGGTCTTCGTTTCTCGTGCCCGAGGCAACCGGGTCGATGGCTGGGAAGATGCGCTTGTCGGCCAGGTCGCGGTCAAGCTTCAGCTCCATGTTGCCCGTGCCCTTGAACTCCTCGAAGATGACCTCGTCCATCTTGGAGCCCGTGTCCACCAGCGCTGAGGCCAGAATGGTGAGCGATCCGCCGTTCTCGATGTTGCGCGCCGCGCCCAAGAACTTCTTGGGCGGATACAGGGCGGCCGAGTCGACGCCGCCGGACAGGATGCGACCGCTGGCGGGCTGCGCAAGATTGTAGGCGCGCGCGAGACGCGTGATGGAGTCAAGCACCACCACGACGTCCTCGCCCTGCTCGACCAGGCGCTTGGCGTGCTCGATCACGAGCTCGGAAACCGCGGTGTGGTTCTCTGCGGGCATGTCGAACGTGGAGGCGACCACCTCGCCGCGGATGGAGCGCTCCATGTCGGTGACTTCCTCAGGACGCTCGTCGACGAGCAGACAGAAGAGGTGCACCTCGGGGTTGTTGGCGGCAATGGACTGGCAGATGCGCTTCAGAACCGTGGTCTTACCCGCCTTAGGAGGCGAGACGATGAGGCCACGCTGTCCCTTGCCGATGGGCGCCACCAGGTCGATGGCACGACCCGTCGTCGAGTCCTTGCCGTGCTCCATAACCAGGCGCTCGTCAGGATAGATGGGGGTCAGGTCGCGGAAGTGCGGACGGTCCTTGAGGCCTTCGGGCGAGCGCCCGTTGACCGTGTCGATGCGATGCAGCGGCGGATACTTGTTTCCCGTGCGCGACGGCGCAACCTGACCAGACACCTTATCGCCCGGACGAAGCCCGTAAGAGCGAATGATCTGCTGGTGAACGAAGGCATCGTTCTCCCCCGGCATGTAGTTGCCGGTGCGGAGGAACGCGTAGCCTTCGCTCTGCATCTCGAGCACGCCCGTGACCGGACGGAACCCTTCGGCAAGCGCCGCGGCGGCATAGATGCTCTCTACCAGGTCCTTCTTGCGGACGCCGACGTAGTCAACGCCCAGCTCGGCCGCCTTAGAGCGGAGGTCTGCGACGAGCATGCCCTCGAGCTCCTCGCGGGTGAGGGTCGGCTCGGCGGCTGCTTCCTGCCCACGACGGTTGCGACGCTTGTTTTGGTTACGCTTTCCGCCCTGACCCTGCGCCTGGTTCTGCTGCCCCTGAGCCTTGTTGTCGTTCTTTTGCTGCTGGGACTGCGCCGCATCGCGGGCGTTGCGCCTACGACGGCGCGGCTGCGCCTCGTCTGAAGCGGTCTCCCCTGCCGGCGTCCCACCATCAGTCTGGGCGTCCGCCTCGGCAAGGGTCGTCGCGGGCGGAGCGCCTGCCTGCGACGAGGCTATGGTTGCCTCTTGCGTCAGCTTGGTCATCTCGTCGACGCTTGCAGCTGGCTCTGAGGCAACGGTCTGATCGGCAGGTGCCTCCGCGTCCTTACGCGGACGTCCACGACGCCGCTTGGGCTTTGCCTCCTCGGGCGCCTCAGCCTCAGCCTGGGCAGGAACATCGGCAACGGGAGCGGCCTCTGCCGTCGGCTCCTCTGCCGCCACCTTGCGGGGACGACCGCGACGCTTGCGCGGCGCCTCGGGGGTCTCGCCCTCGGCCGCAGGCTCAAAGCTCAGCGTAGTCTGGGCTGCGCCTTCCTCCGCAGGGGCCGTGACCTCGGCCTTCTTGGTGCGCCTGCGTCGCGTGGGCTTTGGAGCCTCTTCGGCGGCACCCTCTGTCGGAGCTTGGACACCTTGGGTATCAACGGCTTCGTCTGCCATGCACCCATCCTTTCCATATCATCTTTGCACGGGCATAAACGCCCATGTCACACATTCGTGTTAGACGCACCACGCACGGCATGGCACTCTCTGTATCACAACAACGAAATATCGATTTGCGCGCTATATACCTGAGAAAAGGGGAAATTGAGCCGCCAACGCAAGCGCGTTCGGCCGAGAGCGACTATAGCATATGTATGGTCGAGCGGCAAATAAGCCGCTGAATTCCCGGCAAGCGGACGAGTATGAAGCCGCTAGTTGGAGCGAGACTTCCGGCGAACGACCAGCGCCTCAACGCGGGTGGTGATGCTCTTGGCAATCTCTTCGCCGCTCTCAGTCAGGGCGACTTGCGCGGAGCGGGGCGAGCCCTCAACCTGGACGCGGTGCAGATAGCCGTCATCCACCAGCGACGTGACCGTCATGGAGACCGTGGGCTGCAGCAGACCGAGCCCGTCAACGAGGTCGGTAACCGAGCAAGCGTCGCGATCATACGCGTACAGGCCCAGCAAAATGAGCTCACCCGACATGCAGGAAACCGAGCCCATGGCGTCAACGTACTTGCGCATGCGGTCGGGCGTCACGCGAGACAGCGCCTGTCCGACGGGAATCCTCGAGCAGGTCTTGGCGCAGAGGTCACGGACGACTTCGCGACCCTGATCGGTGATCTGGCACACGACGTTGCGGCGATCTGCGTCGCCCTTAACGCGCTCGATGAGGCCAAGCGTGGCAAGATGCTTGGTGCGATGCGTCATGGTGGGGCGCAACGAGCCCTGGTACTCAGCAATATCAGATGTTTTTAGCGATCCGCCCGCCACGTCGAGCCGGCAGAGGATGGCAAACTCCGAAAACGTGAGACGCGCTGGAGCGGCAGCACCCTGACGAACCAGGTTATATGCCCTGCGTATAGAAAGGTACTCGCGAAGCTCCATTTCGCCTCCTGAGATGAATAACGCAACCGTAGGTCACAGCAAACAGCAAGATAAGCCACTTCTTTTATTCATCAAAGGTAATGCAACATCTTGATTTATTGTCGGTACCTAACAAATTGTTCACGTTGACGAAAGAAAACTCACATCACCTCGGGCGCAGACACGCCGATAAGACCCAGCGCGACCTTCAGGTTTATGCGTACGGCATCACAAACGGCAAGGCGAGCGCGAGAGAGCTCGGCGTCCATGGGACGTCCATCGCTCGGCAGCACCTGGCAGTCGTGATAGAAGCCGTGATACGCGGCGGCCAGCTCCTCGCAGAAGTGCGTGAGGCGGAAGGGCGCGCGGTCACGAGCACAGCTCGCCACGAGCTCGGGGAACTCCGAGATCTTGCGCGAGAGTGCGAGCTCGGTGGGGTGCGTAAGCAGCGACAGGTCAACATCGGTGCCAATGGCCTGCGCGGCAACGGCATCCATGCCCAGCTCGGCGGCCTGGGCCTCGTTCACGCCCGCAGCGCGACGAAGGATGGAACAGATGCGCGCGTGCGCATACTGCACGTAGTAGACCGGGTTGGTGTTGTCCTGCTTCTTCACGGCCTCGATGTCGAAGTCGATGGTCTGGTTGGACGACTTGGAGATGAGCGTGTAGCGCGTGGCGTCGACGCCGGCCTCGTCAACCAGCTCCTGGAAGGCGATCATGGTACCGCGACGCTTGGACATGCGAACGGGCACGCCATTGCGCAGCAGGTTGACGAACTGGCCCAGGAGCACCTCGTACTTGCCGGGATAGCCCAGCGCGTCGGCAACGGACTGCACGCGCTTGATGTAGCCGTGGTGGTCGGCGCCCCAGATGTTAATCTCGTAGTCCGCGACCTCGAACTTCTTCACGCAGTACGCGACGTCGGAGGCAAAGTAGGTGTACTCGCCGTTCGACTTGATGAGCACGCGGTCCTTGTCGTCGCCGTAGTCGGTGGAACGGAACCACAGGGCACCGTCATCTCCGCGGTACAGCAGGCCCTTCTCGTCCAGAATCTTGAAGGTGCGGTCGATGTAGGAAACGCCGTTCTCGTCCTTCTCGTAGAAGGAGCGCTCGCTGCGCCACTCGTCAAATTCGCAGCGCACCTGATCGCAGGTGGCCTTGATCTGGCCGAGCATGTCGCGGTAGGCGCGCTCGCGGAAAATGGGGTCGCGCTCCTCAGCCGGAACGTCCACCCACTTGGCGCCGTCCTGGCGGTAGAAGCGCTGGGCAATGCGAATGATGTAGTCGCCGCCGTAGGAGTTGCCACCGAGCGCCGCGTTGAAGGCGTCCATGTAGGGGTGCAGCTCGGGATGTTCGTCGTCCTCGTCCTGGATGTACGCCTCGCGGTCGGCGAGCAGCACGTAGGCGGCCTCGGACGCGTCGCAGCAACGCTTCTTGATGATGCTGCAGATCTGCAGGTAGCGCATCACCACCGAGGTGCCGAAGACGTCCATCTGGCTGCCGTGGTCGTTGACGTAATACTCGCGCTGCACGTCGTAGTTGGCGTGCTCGAGCACGTTGCACAGCGAGTCGCCGATTGCCGCCCAGCGGCCGTGGCCCACATGCAGCGGGCCCGTGGGGTTCGCGGAGATGAACTCCACCTGCACGCGCAGGCCGTCGCCCACGTTGCACTTGCCCCAATCGGCACCTGCCTTGCGCACGGTCTGGAAGACCTCGTTGCTTGCGGCGGTGTTCAGGTAGAAGTTGATGAAGCCAGGGCCGGCCACCTCGACGCGTGCGATGCGCGCATCGCTCGGCATGTGCGCGACGATGGCCGCGGCGATCTTGGCCGGCGCGCACTTGGCAAGGCGTGCCGAGCGCATGGCCACGGTCGACGTCCAGTCACCGTTTCCGGAGTCCGCCGGACGCTCGATGCCGCAATCCCCCACCTCAAACTCGGGCAGGTCACCAGCGGCCTGGGCAGATGCGATTGCTTGCTTGACGAGCTCCTCGATAGTCTCGGGCATGCGAACTCCTTTACGTCCCTTTTCATGCGGTAATCGAGTGTAGCAGACAGTCTGCCTGCACACTCATTCTCTATTCACTGGCAAGGAACCACCGAGGACAGTCCTTCCTGGTCCCTCGGAACCAGGAAGGACTGTCCTCGGTGGTTCCGGTGCTATCCCAGCTCGGCGAGGGCGAGGTTCTGGCGCAGCTCGGCCAGGCCCGGCTCGAGGCCCACGGGATAAACCTGCGGGTTGAGGAAGCGGCGAATGGCCGGGTCAAGGTGCATCACGGCATCGCGGCAACGGGCCTTCGCCGTCTGGATGACCTCGGGCTCGCCCACGCGCTCACCGTCCTTGACCAGCGGCACCAGCATCTCGGCGTAGTCGCGGCCAGAGAGGTCGTAGGTTGCCAGTGGGTCGAGGACATCCACCATCTTGGTCGAGCCCTCGCGCGCGACGTCGTCCACCACGATCATGTCACCGATGGGGCAGCCGACCTCGTCGTAGTAGCGGCGGATGTGCTGCACGCCGGGAATGGTGCGCTTGTAGAACTGCTCGGAGAGCTTCATCACCGGACGCCACGACTCCTCGCCGCTCGCACGCGTGGCGGACAGCTTGTAGACGCCGCCCAGCGACGGCTGCGGGTCGCAGGTGGCAAGCTTGGTGCCCACGCCAAACGAGTCGATGGGCGCGCCCTGCGCAAAGAGCGACTGGATGGTGTACTCGTCGAGGTCGTTCGACACCGAAATCTTGACGTAGGGCAGCCCCGCCTCGTCGAAGGCCTTGCGCGTCTCCTTGGAAAGCTTGGCGAGGTCTCCGGAGTCGATGCGGATGGCCGCGAGGCGCTCGCCACGGGCCTCCATCTCCTTGGCGACCGTGATGGCGTTCTTGATGCCCTGATGCACGTCGTAGGTGTCGAGCAAGAACACGCAGTTCTTGGGACTCGACGCAGCGAAGGCGCGAAACGCGTCCACCTCGGTGGGGAACGCCATCACCCACGAGTGCGCGTGGGTGCCGAAGACGGGAATGCCGTAGATGCGGCCGGCAAGCACGTTGGAGGTGTTGGTGGCACCACCGATGTAGGAGGCGCGCGCCACGGCCAGGCCGCCATCGGGGCCCTGGGCACGACGCAGGCCAAAGTCGCTCACCGGATGGCCCTCGGCCGCATAGACCACGCGCGCCGTCTTGGTGGCAACCAGTGTCTGGAAGTTGACGAGGTTCAGCAGGGCGGTCTCAAGCAGCTGGCAGTCGATGACGGGGCCCGTCACGCGCACCATGGGCTCGCGCGCGAAGACCACCTCGCCCTCGGGGATGGCGCTGATGGAGACCCGCATGCGGAAGTCGCGCAGGTAGTCAAGGAAGCCCTGCTTGAACATGGGGCCGCCGCCCGGCGCCTGCAAGGACGCGAGATAGGCGATGGACTCCTCGTCAAAGTGGAAGCTCTCCACCAGCTCGGCCACCTGGCCCATGCCGCAGGCGATGGCGTAGCCGCCGTCGAAGGGCGCGTCGCGGAAGAACACGTTGAAGCACCCCTCCACGTCGATGAGCCCTGACTCCCAGAAGCCCTGGGCCATCGTGAGCTCGTACAGATCGGTGTTAAGCGCAACGTCGGTAGGCTTGGTCTGATCGGTCAGTGCCATGCTGCTACTCCTTATGACAGGGCCACGTGGACCTGCATGCTGATTCTTGTCGCATAGCAGAGTACCACTACAGCCCGTCTGTGGCCCAACCGTTACGCGGCTCGTTTCAGGAATGACAAATTGCGCAGTATTCAAACATTTGTCCCGCAAGGTGGCGCTCTTACGCTATTCTGTGCAAAAGAAACGTTTTTTATTCCTTTGGAGTATCGATGGCGAACCAGGCAGATGCGCGCAAGACGAGAGAGGTACGCCCCCGTCCTCTTATTGGCATCTGTTCACGCCCCGGCTATGAGGGCGGAGAGATCTCGGCCATCGGTACCACCTATGCCGACGCCATCCAAGAGGCCGGCGGCATTCCGGTAGCCCTCCCCTTTGGCTTTGGCGTAGCTGCCATCGCGCGAGAGATCATCGAGCGCATGGACGGCCTGTTGCTGACGGGTGGCGGAGACATCTCGCCTGACGCGTTTGGCGGAAGCCCGTACGCGGAGGGCTGCGCCGCCAAGATCTCGTTCATGAGCGCCGAGCGCGACGTCTTTGAGTGGGCCGCCGTACGCGCTGCCTGGGAGCTTGACCTCCCCTGCCTGGGCATCTGCCGCGGCATGCAGGTCATGAACGTCTCGTTTGGCGGAACGCTCGTGCGCGACATCTCCGAGCTGGGCGGCAACCGCATCGATCACGCCTGCTTCCAGCGCGGCACCGAGGCCATCCATCCCGTGCACATCGAGCGCGACACGCAGCTCTGCAACATCCTGGGCACCGAGGAGCTCTTCGTTAACTCCATGCACCACCAGGCCGTGCGCGACGCGGCACGCGGTGCACAGATCACCGCATGGGCTCCGGACGGCACGCCCGAGGGCCTCGAGTTTCCCAGCAGGAGCTTCTTCGTGGGCGTGCAGTGGCATCCCGAGCAGATTCGCAACACGCCGCAGCTCTTTGAGGCGTTTGTCGACGCAGCACACGCCAACATGGTGTAAGGCTTGCGGTTCGGGGAGCACCCCATCCGCATAGGCGCTTAGAAGTGCCGGTAGGCCGGGAAGATGTCCGCCATCTGGGGATAGAGCAAGCGCGCATACGCCACGAAGTAGTCGTCAGTCATGGATGACAGGTAGTCGACCACGGTGAGGTCGAGGTCATCCTGCCAGCGATAGGCGCGCCCGTAGTATGAGAGCCACTCCGAAACCACGCGCACATGATGGCGAAAGACCGGAGCGTCTTCGCGACCAGCGGCCAGGTCGTCAAGAATCTGCAGGTACATCATGCCGAAGACCTCGCGGATCTCGGCCGAGAAGTTGCCGTTGACCTCGGCGGCCCCATAGATCTTCTGGTAGTTCTCCCGCTTGGCGCGCGCCATCTCGCCAAACGCCTGCTCGCTCATCTGCAGGCGCGGCTTGCCCAGGCTGTGCTCGACCACGTCCGCCACAAACGCCGCGAGCGCCCACGAGTTATAGGCACCGCCCAGGCCGTCTGCGAAGTCATTCTCGCCGCAGATGCCCGCACGAATGGCGTCCTGACGGTCTTTGCCCACGTAAGCAATGATGTCTGCCACCCGCACGCAGCACCCCTCGAGCGTCATGGGGCGAAGGCGCGAGATGGCCTCGTCCCCCTGCGCCCAGCAGCGGTCAACAACGCGGTCAAACGTGTCGAAGTCCTTAAGGCCGCTCGTCTCAAAGACCTGCTGCTCAAACTCGCCGTTGTGGCAGATGACGCCGTCAAGCGTCTGCAGGCTGAGGTTGCGCCCGCCCATCACGTCAAGCACACGCACGCTCTGCACGTTGTGGAAGAACCAGCGCCCCGTACGCTCGTGATAGATGTCGTTGAGGAAGCGCTCCCCCGCGTGCCCAAACGGGGTGTGGCCGATATCGTGCCCCAAGGCGATAGCGTCAATGAGGTCGAGGTTAAGGCCCAGCGCGCGGCCAATGTCGCGCGCCACGCGGCTGACGAGCTGAACGTGCAGGCCCCTGCGGCAGAGGTCGTCGTTTGCCCTGAACGAGAAGACCTGGGTCTTTCCCGCAAGGCGGTTGTAGGCCGGCATGTGCATGATCTTCTCGGCATCACGCACGAACGCGGGACGAAGCGGCGTGTCCTGGTCGCGCTCTGATACGCGCCGGATGGCCGCCAGGTCGTGGCAGGCAAAGGGGCTCATCTCACCCGCGCGATAGCGCTTGACCTCGCGCTCCGCCTGCGCGGAAAGCGCACAGCGCACATCAGGCGCAAGGGGGTTCACTCGTGCGGGCATGAAAGCTCCTCTCATCCGTAATCTGCCTCATCGTATCGTTGCGACCGGACAGAAACGCCCCATCCTATAGATGTCACCTAGGGTTTACTCGTTCTTGCACAGAAAGAGCTGCTCGTCCACCGCGGTGATCGTCATATTGAGCTTGCGCTGCAACGCAAGCGAGGCCTCGTTTTCGGCAAACACCTCGACCCACGGCGTTTGGCCTCGGTCAAGGGCCTGGTTGATTTTGGTTGCCTCAAGCGCGCGGCCCCAGCCCTTGCCGCGATGTCCCTCGAACACCTCCAAGAGGCCGATGGCCCCTTCGGGATGCTCGCCAATGAAGCCCACGAGCTCGTCGTCCTCGAAGGCGCCGAAGAAGTCTCCCCTGCTCAGCGCCGCAAGCAAGAGGTCGGGAGTCACGTATTGCGGGTGGCTGTAGTGCGCAAGCACCACGTCGGCATACGACTCGTCGAGCACGCGGATGTCCCTGCTCGCGGCGACGCGCACGCGTGACTTGCGACGGTAGAAGGCCGTGTAGAACGGCTCGCGGATGTGAAGGTCCAGCGAGCGCTCGAGCCCGTCGGTAAGCGAAGGCTCGAAGATGCCCACCGTCAGCGCGTCAACCAGCATGGTGGCCACGGCGTTTCCGTGCTCCACGTCGCTTGCCCAAATAAAGGCCTGGTCATTGCCTATATCCAGCACCACGCACCCATCGTCCGCATAAAGCGTGGTGCCAATACCGCGCCGAAGCGCCTCGGCAAGCGGCAGCGTCTGCACAGGCGCATGCGCGAGGACGCGCAGCGCGTCGGCCCGAAGCGTCGCCTCGTCACGATCGGCACCCACCTGCATCACCACGGCAAGACGATGCGCCACCTGCGACGCCCCCTCTGCGCTGGGATGCTCATATCCATCGGCGAGAACCGACGGGTCATGGTCAATCAGGCGAAGTCCATCCACCGGCACCATCTGGTCGTGCACCGCCACGTTTGCCTCGATCATCGAGGGGACTCGCTGCCAGCAGCTCATACGGTGCGAAGGCCACGCCTGCTCGTCATGCCAGAGGGGCGTGCACACATAAGTGGGCACCTCAGGCCAGAGGCGCGTCACCTCCATAAGGTAGGTACGGATGTCGCGCGCGGTAGGACGATGCCGGCACGGCTCGTAGCGGTAGTTCTCGCCCAGCGCCACGACCACCACGGAGGGGTTGACGAGCGAAGCGAGGCCGAAGAGGGTCCCCGGCTGAAAGATCTGCCCGCCCAGGCCCTGATTGACCAGGTCAAGTCCCAGCTGCTCGGAAAGGAGCGAGGGCCAAGCAAGCGCCGGGTCTCCGGTCACGAATCCCTGCGCGATGGAGTCGCCGATGACCAAGAGCTGCTCACGGGGTTGGGTCGCCTCGATGGCGGTGCCGTTGCCCCAGACGCTTCTGACGGCGCAGCCCCTCAGCGCGGGAAGCCACACGCGCACGTGATGCGTATCGCCAAAGCCAGGCAACATGACAAGCCCCGGAAGCGGCGCCTGGTTTGGATCATCCAGCTCGAAGCGCACGATGGCCTCGCGTGTATCGGGCATCACGCACGCAAGGTGCCGGCCGTCGACCGTGGCCGAGACGCCGTCAAGCGGCTCGTCACCCTCTTCCCGTATCGGGTCAAGCACGGACTTCGTGCCGGTTGGCTCCACGTCCAGCAGCACCTCGAGGGCGATTTCCGTAGAGTCGGTCTGGAAGTCGAGCGTGATTCCCGCGGTGCACCGAGCCATCTGGCGAAAGAGGCCCGGGTGCCACGCATGGCATGAACCCATGGTGCGGACTTGGTCTGCCGAGAAGCGCCACGGGCGCTTCCAGCCACCGGGCTCGTCGGCAATGCGTACGCACCCACGCAACAAGCTCGCCGCCGAGACGCGGACAAGCTGCCCCTCGTCCACGCCGCGATCAAGTGCCTCTTTGGTATCTGCGGGCATGAATCCAGGCCTATCCAAATACGGTCATGAGCAAGACAATCAGCGCCACCGCGGCAATGCCTATCAGCACGACCTTCTGCCCAACCGGCATGTTTAGGTCCTCGTCGGGCTCCATCAGCTTGGCGTTGCGCTCGCGGATCGCGCGGTCACGCGCATCCTGCTCGCTCTCGCGCTGTATGCGCTCGCGCTCCGCCTTGAGACGGGCGAGCTCAGCGCGCTCGCGGCGTGCCTGCTCCAGCTCCTCGCGCTCGGCGCGTTCTGCCCGCAGCGCCTCAAGCTCTGCGCGCTCCTCGTCGCTCAGCGGTGCGTCGGATGTAGCCATGGACTCTCCTTATGCTGCGTGGGATGGGTTATCCCACCTGCTTGTTGTCAGTGAAGCGCGCGGCGCCCCTGCGCTAGTGTACCCCAGGGTTTGTCGCGTCTTCCGCCGCGAGCACACCCGTCGCATCAAATGCAGGAACGAAACTCTCCGAAACCGTGCCGCCCTGCTGCCACCACATGCGGTCAAAGCCCAGCTCGTCCGCATGGTCAAGCACGGCCTCGTACTCCTCGTTCGTGACTCCGCGGGCGAGGTCACCCCCGCGAAGCCGGCACCGATCATTGGGCGTGTACTGGTTCATCACCGAGAGGTCCACCTCGTTGCAGCACAGCTCCCAGACACGGTCGAGCACAGCGCATGAGTCGTCCACGTGCCCAGGCAATACCAGGTGCCGCACGACGATGCCCTTGAGAAGGCGCCCGGGCAGGCCGTCGGGGCCGTCAGGGTCTGCCCGCCTCCCGCCGTGGGCGCGCAGGGCATCGCGCATGACAGCAAGCGAGGCGTGCGCGAGCTCTGGGTAGTCGGGTGCCGCCGAAAGTGCGCCGGCAAGACGTGACGACGCGTACTTGTAGTCGGTGAGCCACACGTCGACCACATCGGCGAGTGCCTCGACCAGCTCGGGTCGCTCATAGCCGGACGTGTTGCACACGATGGGGAGCGTCATGCCCTGTGCGCGGGCCATGTCCACGGCCTGAACCACGTGCGGCGCGTAGTGCAGCGGCGTCACCAGATTGATGTTGAGCGCCCCTTGGGCCTCAAGCTCGACCATCATCTGAGAAAGGCGCTCGGCCGTTACCTCAAGACCGAAGCCCTCCTGCGAAATCTCGTGGTTTTGGCAAAACACGCAGCGCAAGGGGCAGCCGGAGAAGAAGATGGCGCCGGATCCCGCCTCGCCTGAGATGGGCGGCTCCTCCCAGAAGTGCAGGGCTGCGCGCGCCACACGCAGCGTGGCCGTGGCACCACAGATACCCGCCTTACCATCGAGGCGACGTGCGCCACACTTCCTTGGACAAAGCTCGCAATGCTCGTATGCGGACAACGACAGGTCCATCGGGCCCCCTCTCCTGAACCTGTACACCATATCACGCCCGCCCAGCGATACGAACGTTTCGCGCTGCTTGTGTGATGGTTCACCATTTTCCCGTTGACAGATTGGCCCGGTGCTGCGACAATTGCTTCCGCGTTCAACACACGGGGATGTAGCTCAGCTGGGAGAGCGCGGCGTTCGCAACGCCGAGGCCGAGGGTTCGAGCCCCTTCATCTCCACCAAAACTTACGAGACGCTTCCAACCGGGAGCGTCTTTTTTGTGCGTGGACATCGCTGAGGGGCTCGAACCCGCAAGGGCGGAAGCGCTCTGTGAGCGCTTCCGGGCGGAGCGCCGAAGGCCCGAAGCCGAAGAGCGTGGCCGCAGGCCACGCGGCGAGCCCCTTCATCTCCACCAAATGCTCCGGCGTCCTTTCAGCAAGGGCGCCGTTTTTTGTTTAAATGCGAATGTTGACGAAAACGGGCCCTCCCATGTCAACATTCGCAATTGGGGGCACAAAAAAGTCGCCTCCCGCGGCACGATAATGAACCCACCTTCATAAGGTGGGCGTCCGCATCGCTCGCTCCAGCTTCCTCAGCAACGGAGGATACCTGTCCTGAAGGCGAGATCTAGGACTCCCTCAAAACACTTGTCGGTTCACCCAGTTTGCGCCGCAGGAGGCCGACAACACACACTATAAGCATCTCCTTTACCGTTACCAGTCTTGACTTGCGTCGCCATACTGCGAAAATGAGGTGTGCGGCCTTTCTCACATGAGAGGCCTTTTTTATGAACCGCCCGGTACGCTGCAGGAAGGAGAGACACGTGCCGCGTCAGTGGAACGCATACCTCTCCCTGTTTCTCGTGGCGTTTGCCGTCGCGTACGTGACCACCCCGCTTGCCCGTCGCATCGCCTGGCGTCTCGACGCCGTCGACTACCCCAGCAAGCGCCGCATCAACAAAGAGCCCATCCCCCGCATGGGCGGCATCGCCATCTTCCTGGGCATGTTTTCCGCCCTTGCCACCCAATGGCTGGGCACGCGCTTTCTGGGTTGGCCCCTGGTGCTCGACACCACTCCGCAGCTCGTGGTCAGCTCGTCGCACCTGCACGTCAACTACCTCTACATCGCGATATCGTTCGTCATCGTCTTTGTGACGGGCCTGCTTGACGACAAATACCAGCTCAACCCCAAGCAGAAGCTCCTGGGGCAGCTCATCGCCGCTGCCGTTGCCGTTGCGGGCGGCCTTGTCGTCGGCGTCATCGTCAACCCCGTCACCGACTCGCTCATCGACCTGGGATGGCTCGCCTATCCGCTCACGATGATCTACCTGGTCGCTTACTCCAACATCATCAACCTCATCGACGGCCTCGACGGCTTGGCGACGGGCATCTCGTGCATCTCGAGCCTCACCATGTTCGCCCTCTCCATCATGGCCGGTCGCATCGACGCCGCGGCGCTTTCCATCTCGGTCACCGGCGCCACGCTGGCGTTTCTACGCTACAACTTCAACCCCGCCTCTATCTTCCTGGGAGACTCGGGCGCGCTACTTCTGGGCTTTGTGCTGGGCACCGTCTCGCTGCTCTCCGTGACGCGCGTCGCGGGCCTCACCACGCTCATCGTGCCGCTGGTCATCGCGGGCATCCCCATCATGGACACGTTCTCGGCCATCGTCCGCCGAAGCCGTGCCCACGTGAGCATCGGCCAGGCCGACCGCGGCCACATCCACCACCGTCTCATCGCCGAGGGCTTCGACCAGAAGCAGGCCGTGCTGCTCATGTACAGCTGGACGGCCATTCTCTGCGTCGGGTCGTTTGCCATGACGCAGGTCACGGTCTGGCCGCGCATCGCCATCTTCGTCATCCTCATCGCCGCATCGGCCATCTTCGCCGTCTACCTGCGGCTCTTCCAGCCCGTGTTGCTCCATCACTACAACCCCGAGACGGGCGCGGACGAGCTCATCGACCCGCAGAACCCGGCCTTTGAGGCCGAGGAGGCCAAACTCGAGAGCGAGAAGCTCGCCGACCGTCTCCCCCGCATCTAGCACGTGCACGTACGAAGGACCCTCATGTCAAAGACCCTCTATCTCATGCGCCATGGCCAAACCTTCTTCAATGTGCGTCGGGTCATCCAGGGCTGGTGTGACTCTCCCCTCACCGAGCGTGGCATTGCGCAGGCGAAGCTCACGCGCGCCTATATCGAGGAGCAGGGCATCACCTTTGACCACGCCTACTCGTCCTCGGCGGAGCGCGCCTGCGACACGCTTGAGGTGGTCACACGCAACCAGATGGACTACGTGCGCACCAAGGGTCTGAAGGAGTTTCACTACGGCGTGCTGGAGGGCTGCCCGTACGACCTCTTCGCGGCCGTGGGAAGCCCATACGAGAACTACGGCGACTACCTCGTGCAGTTTGGCGGCGACGCCGAAGAGACGGTCGCACGGCGCATGACCGATACCCTCACCGAAATCATGGAGAAGCCCGACCACGAGCGCGTGCTTGCCGTGGCGCACGGAGCCTGCATCAGGAGCTTTACCAGCCACTGGGACGCGCACAACAAGGTGCACATCAACTGCGTGACCAAGAACTGCTCGCTCTATACGTTCACCTATGAGAGCGGCATCTTCAGCCTGGTCGACCTCTTCGAGCCGGATGACTCCGTGCTCGACTAAGACCAGTCCACGCTCTGTCCTACGCAAACAAGAAAGGGCCCGCAGACCGAAGCCTGCGGGCCCTTGTGCTATGCAGTGATGCCGCGCAACTACTCGGCGAGAGCCTTCTTGGCGACCTCGGCGAGGGCCGCGAACGTGGCCTCGTCCTCGTAGGCAATCTGAGCGAGGACCTTGCGGTCAAGCTCGACGCCAGCAAGCTTCAGGCCGTGCATGAACTTGCTGTAGGAAAGGTCGTTCATGCGGGCAGCGGCGTTGATGCGCTGGATCCACAGACCGCGGATGTCGCGCTTCTTGTTGCGACGATCGCGATAGGCGTACTGACCAGAGTGCTGAGCCTGCTCCTTCATGCCCCTGAAGGTGCGGGAACGAACGCCATAGTAACCCTTGGTGCGCTCGACCAGGGTGTTGCGCTTCTTGTGACCATTAACTGCGCGCTTAACACGTGCCATATCTAATCAACTCCTTGGAATCTCAAAACTGACGCGAGGCGCCCAGTTACTTGCCCATACGCTGGATGACGGTCTTCACGTCGGCGGGAGCCAGCTCGGTCTCCTGACGGAAGCCACGGATGCGCTTGGGGGACTTCTTGGTCAGGATGTGGCTCTTGAAGGCCTTGGCGCGCATGATCTTGCCGGTGCCAGTCTTGCGGAAGCGCTTGGCGGTTCCCTTGTGGGTCTTCATCTTAGGCATGTTCTTACTCCTTCTCTTCTGCGTCGCCCAGGTCAACCTTATCGAAGGCACCCTTGATGGGAGCGACGAGCATGTGCATGTTGCGGCCCTCCATCTTGGGCTGCTGTTCGACCGTCGCATAGGGCTTCAGATCCTCGGCGAGGTGCTCGAGGACGTTGAGTCCCTGCTCGGGGTGGGCCATCTCACGACCGCGGAACATGATGGTGACCTTGACACGCGCGCCCTTCTTGAGGAAGCGCATGATGTGGTTCTTCTTGGTCTCGTAGTCACCCGTGTCAATCTTGGGACGGAACTTCATCTCCTTGACCTCGACACGGACCTGCTTCTTGCGCGCGGCCTTGGCCTTGCGGTCCTGCTCATACTTGTACTTGCGGTAGTCCATGACCTTGCATACGGGAGGCTCCGCGTTGGGGGCGATCTCCACGAGGTCAAGGTTCTGTTCATCGGCGATGCGCTGGGCGTCGCGGATGCCAAACAGTCCGAGCTGCGAGCCGTCGACGCCGATCAGGCGACACGTGCGCGCGGTAATCTCGTCGTTGATGCGAGGACCCTCTTGCCTAGCTATCTCGTTCACACCTTCCTTCCTGCCGCGACGGCAACGCGTCGCGTCTCGCTGCGGCTGCTGCCGCATAGAAAAATCTCCTGGCACTGACAGCGTCCCAGGAGACAAGGCCCACACAAGGCGGGAGGAATAATCCGTTGTCTGACCAGGCAGCTGCCCTGTTGGCGCCACAAGGTGGGGGCACGCGTTCTGCCCCGCTTCGAAAATCACAAGAAATGAGTTTAGAGCACTTCCACGAACTGCGCAAGTACCCACAACTTGCACAGACTTTTGCCCGAGACCAGAGGGTCCGACCTTCTGGTTCGGGACCACAAGGTCGGACCCTCTGGTCCCGGTGTGGCTACACGCGGATGCCGATGTCGGCCAGCATGGCGGCAAGGCCGCGGTGATTCTGGCTGCGGTCGGGCAGCTGCGGGAAGTCGTAGGCCGCAAAGTGGTTGCCCTCGATGATGGCCGGGCCATTCTCCGTGATGGCCATGTCCCAGCCGATGTAGCCCACCGTGGGAACCACGGCCGCCGCGCGCTTCGCCAGCTCGCAGGCCTCGGCAAAGTACGGCACCTGGAAGCCCTCGAAGCGCACGCCCGTCATGGGGTGCTCCTCCACCAGCTCTTGCTTGTTGGTGTGGCCCGGACCCGTCACCTTGCCGGTCTCCAGGTCCATGTGGCAGGCGTAGCCGCCGTTTTCCAGGTTGTCCACAAACTTGCCGTGGTTGCCGGTCTTCAGCACGGCGTACAGCAGGTGAGACTCGCCCTTCCAGTACACCGTGGCCATACGCATGCAGTTCACGGCATACGGGTACAGGCGCGACATCTCAGGGTGCTGGATGAGCAGGTCCTCCACCACGCCGAAGTTCTTCTCCGGCTGGCGCAGGTAGGCAACCGCCTCGTCGAGCGAGGCAAAGTCGGCAAGGTGGATCTTCTCGATGCCATGTCCGCACTCGCCGTCGTTCGGCTTGGCGATGACATACTCATGGCCCTCGAGGTAGCTCGCCAGCTCCTCGTCGGACGTCTTGGCAAGGTCGCGCCAGTCACGGCCCATGAAGTCGGAGAAGTGCGCATAGAACTGACTCTTGTCATCAAAGATTGCGCAATCCTCCGGGTCGTTGATCATGTCGTCGAAGCGCTTGTTGCGCATGCGCGTCATATAGGTGGCGCGCTCCTCGTCGGTCATGTTGTAGAACTCGAAGATGAGGTAGTCGTAGTAGCCGGCACCAAACTTGCGGGCGCAGTGGATGATGTCGGCAAGCAGCAGGGCCTTGGGCTTGCCGCTGCGCTCGTGCGCGTCGTCCACACACTGACGCAGCTTCTCGAGGCTCATGCCCGAGGCAACTCTCATCAAATAGTCAAGCTTTGGCATGGTCGCCCTCCCCTCTTCCCGCACGAGACTGCGCGGGAGGATCAATCGGCAAGTCTTCAATATGCCCTGCGTGCGCACCCCTCGCAAGGACTAATGGAAAATACACATTCTGAGCAGCACAGACGAACATCACGGCGCAAGGGGTATGATAGGTTGCGTTGTTTCGCGTTAATTAAGTAAGGAGCATGCTCATGAACGAGACGATCGAGAAGTACGAGTCGAGCGTCCGATCCTATTGCCGCAAGTGGCCGGCAACGTTTGCCACTTCTCAGGGCCCCTTCATGTATGACGAGGATGGCGCGCGCTACATCGACTTCTTTGACGGCGCCGGCACCCTCAACTTTGGTCACAACAACCCCACCATCAAGCAGGCGGTCATTGACTACCTGACGGGCGACGGCATCGTCCACGCGCTGGACATGACCACCTCCGCCAAGGCCGCCTTCATCGAGACCCTGCAGACCCGCATCCTGCAGCCGCGCGGCCTTGACTACAAGGTGGCCTTCCCCGGCCCCACCGGCACCAACGCCAACGAGCTGGCACTGAAGTTTGCTCGTAAGGCCACCGGCCGCACCGAGGTCTGGGCCCTGATGGGCGCCTTCCACGGCATGACGCTGGGCGCGCTTTCGCTGACGAGCGACACCTACTCCCGTGAGGGCGCCGGCATGCCGCTTGTGGGCACGCGTCACATGCCCGCCCCCTACACGCTGCCCGGCCTTGACGCCCTTGCCTTCATGGAGGCCGTGCTTGCCGACGACCACGCCGGCGCTTCCAAGCCCGCCGCCATCGTGGTCGAGACCACGCAGGCCGAGGGCGGCATCCAGGTGCTGCCGACGGAGTTCCTCCAGGGGCTGCGCGAGCTTTGCACCAAGCACGACATCGTGATGATCGTGGACGACATCCAGGTTGGCTGCTGGCGCACCGGCACCTTCTTCTCGTTCGAGCGCGCGGGCATCAAGCCCGACATCGTCACCATGTCCAAGTCGCTCGGCGGCATCGGCACCCCGTTTGCCATCACGCTCGTCTCGCCCAAGTTCGACGTACTGGGGCCGGGAGAGCACAACGGCACCTTCCGCGGCAACCAGCTGGGCATGGTCGCTGCCAAGGCCGCCATCGACTACGCGCTTGACACCGACTTCGTCCCCGAGCTGCAGGCCAAGGCCGAGCTCATGAAGGAGCTGGTCCAGGGTATCGCCGCCAAGCACGGCGTCGAGGCGCGCGGCATCGGCATGATCTGGGCGCTCGAGCTGAACGACGGCAAGCTGGTTCTGGACACCATCCACAAGTGCTTCGACCGTGGCCTGGTGTGCGAGGCCTGCGGCCGCGGCGACTC
>DJXA01000066.1 GCA_002449555.1 Atopobiaceae bacterium UBA7016
GGGCTACACGGGCACCTACAAGGGCCACGAGGTCTCAGTGATGGGCTCGGGCATGGGCATCCCGTCCATCGCCATCTACAGCTACGAGCTCTATCACTTCTATGACGTGGATGCCATCATCCGCATCGGTACCGCCGGTGGCCTTGCGCCGACAGTGCACCTGCGCGACGTGGTCCTTGGCCAGGCGGCCTGCACGGACTCACGCTACGCCGAGCAGTACGGCCTGCCGGGCACCATCTGCCCCATCGCCGACTTTGGCATGCTGCGCCGCGCGGCCGACATCGCCGACGAGCTGGGCGTTCCCTTCCGTGTGGGCAACCTGCTCTCTAGCGACGTCTTCTACAGCTCCGAAAGCGCGCACAAGGCATGGGCCGACATGGGCGTTCTCGCAGTTGAGATGGAGGCGACGGCGCTCTACCTCAACGCCATGGCCGCGGGCAAGAAGGCGCTCGGCATCATGACCATCTCCGACCTTCCGCTTACGGGCGAGAGCCTGCCCGCAGTCGAGCGGCAGACGAGTTTCACGCAGATGATGGAAATAGCGCTAGAAACTGCAATTACGTGCTAGTTGCGTTGCCGCCTGCGCGGTAGAATGGCAGGTGGTACTTTCTGTTGGTACTAGGCGAGCGATACTCGCTGAAGGATGCCGCGGGCACAGGGCCCAAGGCTCACGATCTCGAGGGAGAGATGCACATGATCGACACCAAGATGACCCGCCGTGCCTTCGTTGGCACCATGGGCGCTGGCGCGATGGCCGTTCTGGCCGGCTGCGGCGGCGGCAGCTCCGATGGCGGCGAGGCCCCCGCGGCTGACGCCAACGTCAAGGTCACGATGATCACCGATACCGGCGGCGTCAACGACCAGTCCTTCAACCAGCTCTCCTGGGCCGGCATGCAGCAGCTCGGCGCCGACACCGGCTGGGAGGTCTCCTACATCGAGTCCAAGCAGGACGCCGACTACATGACCAACATCGACAAGGCCGTTGACGACGGCGCCGCCCTCATCTGGGGCGTCGGCTTCGCCATGGGCGACGCGGTCAACGAGGCCGCCGAGACCAACCCCGACGTGCAGTTCGCCATCGTCGACTCCACCAACAACAACGGCGCCGCCAACCTCACCGGCGTTTGCTTCAAGCAGGAGGAGTGCTCCTTCGCCGTTGGTTACATCGCGGCTCGCGCCAGCAAGTCTGGCAAGGTCGGCTTCGTGGGCGGCATCGACTCTGAGGTCATGCAGGCCTTCGAGCAGGGCTACTACGCTGGCATCGAGTATGCCAACAAGGAGCAGGGCACCAGCGTCACCTACACCGGACAGTGGGCCGACAACTTCGGCGACGCCGCCAAGGGCAAGTCCATCGCCCAGAAGATGATCCAGGACGGCGCTGACGTTCTGTATCACGCTGCTGGCGGCACCGGCGTGGGCATGATCGAGGCCTGCACCGAGGCTGGCGTCTACGCCATCGGCGTTGACATGGACCAGTCCTACCTCGCCCCCGAGACGGTTCTCACCTCCGCCCTCAAGCGCGTTGACCAGGCCGTCATCCAGATCTCCCAGGAGCTCATCAACGGCGAGCTCGCGGGCGGCAGCAACATCACCCTCGGCGCCGCTGAGGACTCCGTGGGCATCGCCCCCACGCACGACGTGCTCGACGCCAACTTCCCCGGTCTCTACGACGACGCCCTCGCCGTCATCGAGAAGATCAAGGCCGGCGAGATCGTCGTTCCGAAGAGCGCCGACGAGCTCGAGACCTACAAGGCCAGCCTGTAAGCATCACACAACAGCATGGCTGTTTGGGCGCCCTTTGGGGCGCCCTTTTTTATGTGCACGCGCACAGTTGAATCCGTCTTTTTCCACGGTGAAAAATAGCCAACATGCCATGTATATCTTCACCCCATCTCCATTATTATTGATATGTCTTTGAACCAAGGGAGGTGGCACGTGGAAGCAAGTCCGGACTATGCGGTGCAGATGCACGGCATCCTGAAGACCTTCGGCAACTTCACGGCCCTCGATCACGTTGACCTCGACGTCAAGAAGCAGACGGTCCACGCGATTCTGGGTGAGAACGGCGCCGGAAAGACCACGCTCATGAACATCCTCTATGGCCTCTACCAGGCCGACGAGGGTGACATCTTCATGGGCGGCCAGAAAGTAAGCATCACCAACCCAACCGAGGCTATCAAGCACGGCATCGGCATGGTCCACCAGCACTTCATGCTGGTGGAGAACTTCACGGTGACCGAAAACATCATCCTGGGCGATGAGGTTTGTGGCGTCGCTGGCATCCTCGACATGCGCAAGGCGCGCGAAGAGGTCATGGCCCTCGTTAACGAGTACGGCTTCGACGTGGACCCTGACGCCAAGATCGAGGACATCACCGTTGGCATGCAGCAGCGCGTCGAGATTCTCAAGGCCCTTTACCGTGGCGCCGAGGTCCTCATCCTCGACGAGCCCACCGCCGTCCTCACCCCGCAGGAGATCGAGAAGCTCATCGAGATCATGCATGACCTCATCTCCAAGGGTAAGACCATCATCATCATTACCCATAAGCTCAAGGAGATCATGCAGTCCGCCGACGAATGCTCCATCATTCGTCGCGGCGTCTACATGGGCACGGTCGACGTCAAGCAGTCCAACGAGACCGAGCTTGCCTCCAAGATGGTGGGCCGCAACGTCAACCTCACCGTCGAGAAGACTCCGGCCCACCCGGGCGACGTCGTGCTTTCCGTGCGCGACCTCACCGTTAAGGATGACCGCGGCATCGAGCAGGTGCGCGGCCTCAACCTCGACGTGCATGCGGGCGAGATCGTGGGCATCGCCGGCATCGACGGCAACGGCCAGCAAGAGCTGGTTGACGCCATCACCAACCTGGTGAAGGCCGAGAGCGGCACCATCTCAATCTCCGGCAAGGAGCTTCAGAACACCACGCCGCGCAACACCTTTGAGGCGGGCGTCGCAACCATTCCGTCTGACCGCCACCGCTGGGGCCTGGTGCTTCCGTTCTCCGTCAGCGAGAACACGGTGCTCGAGCGCCACGTTGACAGCGAGTTTGGCGCCGGCCTCACGCTGGACTACGACAAGCTGCGCGACTACACCACCGAGCTCATCAAGCAGTTTGACATCCGTCCCGCCGGCAGCGAGAACGAGCGCATGAGCGGCCTTTCCGGCGGCAACCAGCAGAAGGCCATCATTGCGCGCATGGTCTCATCCAAGCCTGACCTGCTCATTGCCTTCCAGCCCACCCGTGGCCTCGACGTCGGCGCCATCGAGTTCGTGCACAAGACGCTAATCGCCGAGCGCGACCGTGGCGCTGCTATCCTGCTCATCTCCTTCGAGCTGGATGAGGTCATGGACGTGTCCGACACCATCGCGGTTATCTACCACGGCCAGATCACGGGCACCTTTGCTCAGGGCACGGTGGATGAGAACCAGCTTGGTCTTCTTATGGCAGGAGGTGAGGCAAAGTGAGCAAGCTCGAGAAGTTCCTGCGTGGCCGCTTTGCCGCGGCCCTCGTCGCGGTACTCGTTGGCTTCGCCGTTGCAGCTGTCGTCCTCGCAGCGGCCGGCTACAATCCCATCGGCTCGTTTGCGGCGCTGTTCCAGGGCGCTCTTGGCAAGCCCAAGTACATCGCCAACGTCATCATCAAGGCGACCCCCATCCTGCTCACGGGCGTAGGCGTGGCGTTTGCCTTCCAGACCGGCCTCTTCAACATCGGCGCTGAGGGCCAGTACATCCTGGCGACCATCCTCTCCACCATCGTGGGCGTGAAGCTCAACCTTCCCGCCGTCATCCAGGTGCCGCTGGTCGTGTGCTCGGGCGTCTTGGGCGGCGCGGCGCTTGGCGCGTTCATCGGCTTCCTCAAGGCGAAGTTCGGCATTCACGAGGTCATTACCTCCATCATGACCAACTGGATCATGCTATACCTGAACAACTTCGTCGTGAGCACCGACACCTTCCACAAGACCAACTCCACGGCAGCGCTACCCGTCAACCCCTCCAGCTACACCATGATTCTTCCTAACTGGAAGAAGTCTGAGGCAGGCAAGGCGCTCCTCGGAAACATCCCTTGGCTGCGCGAGGTCATGCTCAAGACCGACGTCAACTTCGGCTTCATCATCGCCATCGCCGTGGCCATCTTCGCCGGCTACCTGCTCTCCCGCACCAAGCTCGGCTACGAGCTGCGTGCCGTGGGCTACAACAAGGACGCCGCTCGCTTCTCGGGCATCAACGTTGACCGCTCCATCGT
>DJXA01000038.1:0-2202 GCA_002449555.1 Atopobiaceae bacterium UBA7016
AGGCCTGTGAGGCCTTTCGCGCGAGCGCTCCTGTGCCGCACGGCACGGGGCTGGAAGACGTGGTGAGAGGCATCTGCCGCGAGGCGTATCCGCAGGCGGTGGATGCGCAGGCGGTGCGAGACGCGTTGGCCGCGCGGGTGCGCACGGCGGCGCAACGAAGCGACTTGACCGCGTGCGCGACGGTACATGCGACGGGTCCGAGCGCGCTTGCGGGCGAGCGTCGGCAGGGCTTTCACCTGTATGACGTGACGACGGAGGCCGAGGTCGCGGAGCGCGTCCGTCTGTGTCAGCTGGTGGAGGGCGTGCTGCAGTCAGCGTATGACGGGCGCCGCGGCGGGTCAGAGGCGCGCCGCCAGCTGGTGGACCAGCTGCGGGCACATCCGGCGGTGACGGCGGTCGAGGCGCTGATGGAGGCACTGACTGGCTCGGACCAGGTGCTGCAGCCGCTGCTTGAGCGTCTGGTGCAGACGGATGCTCGCGAAGTGATTTCGTGGCTGCATGGCGCGGAGTTTGCGGCGGTGGTTGCGAAGGACCTGCTGGAAAACCCTGTGCACGGGCCGCAGTATCGGCGCTCGGTGGAGCTTCGGCTGCGTGTGCGCGAGCGCGTGCCCGAGACGCCCATGGAGGCCTATCCGCTTGCGCGCTCGATGCGGCGGCGCTTCGTGCTGCACGTGGGCCCCACCAATTCTGGCAAGACGTACGACGCGCTGCAGGCGCTGATGGCGGCGGGTACCGGCGCGTATCTTGGGCCGCTTCGCCTTTTGGCGTACGAGCAGTTTGAGCGCATGAACCATGAGGGATGCGCGTGCTCGCTCGTGACGGGTGAGGAGCGCACGGACGTTGCCGGCGCGCGGCACGTGTCGTCCACGGTTGAGATGGCCGACTTCAGCACCCCCATTGACCTCGCCGTTATTGACGAGGCGCAGATGGTGGCCGACCCGGACCGCGGCCATGCGTGGACGGCGGCCATCCTGGGCATTCCGGCGGCGGAGGTGCATGTGTGCTGCGCTCCGCATGCGCGGCGTGCCCTTGAGCAGCTGGTGGAGTTGTGCGACGACGAGTGCTCGGTGGTGTACCACGAGCGGCTAGTGCCGCTGTCGCCTGACCGGGGGAGCTTCTCGCTGCCCGAAGACGTGCAACCGGGCGATGCGCTGGTGGTGTTCTCACGAAAGGCTGTGCACCTGGTGGCGGCGGAGGTAGCTGCGGCGGGCATGCGGCCGTCGGTTGTCTACGGCGCGCTGCCGTACGCGGTGCGCCACGAGGAGGCCCGGCGCTTCGCCGACGGCGAGACCGACGTGGTGGTGGCGACCGACGCCATCGGCATGGGCATGAACCTGCCCATCCGGCGCGTTGTGTTTGTTGAGCAGAAGAAGTTTGACGGCCATGAGCTGCGGTTTCTTCGAGCTGAGGAGATTCAGCAGATTGCGGGCCGCGCAGGCCGGTACGGCCGCTATGACTTGGGGCTCTTCCAGGCGGCGCGGCGACGCAAGGAGGTCGTGCGGCTCTGGCGCGAGACGGTGGCCGACATTCGCGCCATTCCCGTGGGCATCCCGGCTGACCTCTCGCTCGTGGCAGACACCACCTTGACCGAGGCCATCGCGCAGTGGACGGCGCTTGCGCAGCCCGAGCCCTTCCAGCGCATTGACATAGGCCGTGACCTGCTGCTTATTGGTGAGGTTGAGGCGTTGGTCGAGGCCGAGCGGCGCAAAGACTCGGCTTTTAAGGAGACAGCTCTGGCCCTGGCCGGCATGCCGTTTGACGAGGGCGAGGCGCGCCTGTGGAATGCGTGGCACGTGATGGCGAAGGCAGAACTTGCGGGGGAGGAAGCGGTGCTGCCGCTACCTGACGCTCCGGCTGTGGGCGAGAAGCTCGTGGATTTGGAGTCGGATTACCGATACTGCGATCTGCTCTACACCTACGCGCGCACGTTTGGGCACGATGAGCGGCTGGCGCCTCTGACCGTGCGCAGGGAAGAGATCTCGCAGGCCATCATGCGGATTCTCGCCTCCTAAGCGAATGTTGACAAAAAGTGGCGCGCCAATGTCAACATTCGCTTGAGGCTTCGAGGTAGCGGACGGGCTTGCCGTGGGCCTCGGCGTAGGCAATCTCCGAGCGGGTGCTGTCGCCCACATAGCCGCCCACGTTGATGACAAAGATTTCGTCCGCCATGTCAATCTTGCGCTTGTGCATGTCGTCGAGCAT
>DJXA01000038.1:2260-6247 GCA_002449555.1 Atopobiaceae bacterium UBA7016
GCTTGTGCATGTCGTCGAGCATCTCCTTGGTGCGGGTGAGGGTGCCCTCGTCCATGCCCTCCCAGACCTCGGCATCGCCGCCGTGGCCAAAGAGCCCGACGCTGATGACGATGTTGCCGGCCAGCGTAAGGCGCTTGTTGGCCTCTTCGAACTCGCGCCTGAAGCGCGTGCTGCCGCACAGCGTGATGACCTTGTATCCTCCGACCATGCGTTCCTCCTATCTCCCAAAGCTAATGTTGACATAAAACCGCAGGCGGGTGTCAACATTCACATGGGGGAGAGGTGAGACAATGGCAGAGAGCATTTAACCGCCGTCCCACCAGGGAGTCTCCATGTGCCACCGCATCCAGCCGCTTTTGCTCTCGGAGCTGTACGAGGCGCTTGAGGCATTGCGCGCCTCGGGGCGTGCGCGGGTGCCGGCGCGCGAGCCGGGCGTTGTGGTGCCCGATGCCTATCCGGGGACCAAGCTCCCGCTGTTCATACCCACGCAGCAGGGCTCGCTTGAGGCCGCGGAGCTCACGTGGGGCTTTGATGCGCCGCCAAACGCCAGCTCAAAGCTGGTGTTCAACACGCGCATTGAGACGGCGCTTTCGCAGGCGCGCGCCGGCCGCGGGCTGTGGTCGGAAGCCATCCTTAACGGGCGGTGCCTCGTTCCCGTGCGGAGCTTCTACGAGTCGTGGACACGCACGCCGCCACGCCGCGGCGCGCAGGTGCGGTTCAACTACCCCGGCCACCAGGTGTTTCTTCTCGCGGGTATTTGGCAGGGAGACCGATGCTCCATCGTCACCACCGAACCCAACGCGAGCGTCGCGCCCACGCACAGCCGCATGCCGCTTGTGCTGGCGCCGGGGGAGTCATCCATCTGGCTGGGGCCAGACTTCGCGGGGCTCGCTGACCGATCGCGCATCATGCTGGATGCCACGCCGGACGCTTGAGGAGCATGATGAAGGCCGTTTTCCTGGACATAGACGGGGTCATCGCCACGCCGACGAGCGTGCGGCTCAACTGGTTGCTGGGCCGCGGGCCCAGCAACCAGTTCTACGACTCCATCGCCCTGACGTACCTCGGCCGGCTGGTGCGCGAGACGGGCGCCGTGGTGGTGCTGACGTCCACCTGGCGCGAAGACCTGGACCACCCCAACCCGTTCACGCAGGCCGTGATGGCCAACCTGTACGAGCAGCTTGAGGCGGCGGGCGCGCCGGTCTATGGACCGACGCCGGTCATGCATACGGGCGACCGTTCTGACGAGGTTGCCGCCTGGCTGGACGAGCACCCGTGCGAGGCGTATGTCATCTTTGACGATCTCGCCACGTTTGAGAGCCGTCGTGACGTGACTGACGGGCATTTGGTGATTGTCGAGGACAGCGAGGGCATTCGCTACCAGCACTTTTATCGTGCGCTCGAGATACTGGGGAGCGACGGCTGACGCAGCGCCTCATTCCCCTGCGAATGTTGACATAAATGGCCCCCCCGTAATGTCAACAATCGCTGCGTGAGACGCCAGCTGCTATACGCCGAGCTCTGCACGCATGTGGGCAGCCATGGCGTCAAAGGCCTGCTGCGTCTGCGGGAGCGCCCATGTGCACGAGAGCATGCGAGCAAGAAAGCCCTGCTCACGCATGATGCGCAGGCTCTCCTCAAAGCAAAGCTCCCACGCAAAGCAGATGTGGCCCAGCATAATGTCGGCGGGGTACTGCCGCACGCCGCGCGGCAGGCAGCGGTGCTGGTAGAAGATGTCTACGCAGGCGGGGGAGACGGGACTCTCGACCATATCCCGCTCCGTCACGCCGTAGATGTCTGTGATGGGGCACAGGCAGTTGACGGCGAGGATGTCGATCTTGTCCGCATCGCGCAGGATGTTGCAGAAAGCGAGCGTTCGCTCGTCGAGTGTGTCGGGCAGTCGATAGGCGCTGTGGGTCTCCACAGCCGTGCGGATAATGCCATCGGCGCTCTCGTCCGGGCAAAAGCGTCGCAGGAGAATCTCGCCGTCGTCATCCGCGCCAAAGAGTACCTCGACGCCCAGTGCCGCATGGCTCACCGATGCCGCATCGCTGAAGGTGTCATAGCGTCTGACCTGCTCAAACCTGCCGATGTCATGAAGCAAGCCGAGCAGCCATGCAAGGTCCTCGTCGCATTCGTCCAACGCCAGAGCCCGTGCGATGCGCTCACACAGCGCGGCAACGCGCAGCGTGTGCTCGACCTTCAGCGCGATGCGCGGGTTGGTGGGGTCGTAGGCGCTCACGTACGCGTCAAACGCCTGTCGTGCGCGGCTTCGGTCCATCGGTCCTCCTACGGTTGCTGATGCGTCAGCCCAGTGTAGCGCCTTGGCTGCGGCCGCGGCGACATGACATGCTAGACTGGCAAAGACCATGACTGCTTGGGAGGAACTCATGCGAAAGACGCTTCGCCTTGCCCTGTCTGCCATGCTGCTTCTTTGCCTGACGCTTCCGCTCGCCGCGTGCGGAGGTTCGAGTGCTCCACAAGAGGCCGAGCCCGCGGCGCAGGAGACGTCGTTTACTGCGGCGGACCTGGTCGGCACCGTATGGCACGCTCCCGGCGACGGGCGCGAGGAGGACTTTGGCTTCTGGCTGGAGTTTCCTTCGGAGGACCGCTGCTACATCATGTGGGCTTTCGCTGGCGGCATCGACGGGGTTGCGGGGTTCGATTACACCGTGAGCGGTCGCTCACTGTCGCAGGATGGCAGGCAGGCGGGCATCATCTCTGAAGACTTCGCGCATATCGGTCTGACGTTTCCCGATGGCTCGTCGCACGTGTTTGTGCCGGACGAGCGCCCGCTGACTTCGCAAGAGGATTTCGAGTCGATGCTCACCACCATGGACCCACTGTTCAATGAGGATGGCTCGCGCTTCAGGACGTTTGAGGCTGACGAGGGCGAGGCCGCCCCGGCGGCTGAGCAGGAAGACCAGGTGGCGAGTGCAGCGGGCATCACGGTTACGATGCCGGGTTCGTGGGTTGCGAAGGGCCTTGCCTGGACGGTTGACGAGCGGTTCCAGCACATGGTCTTGGAGTATGCGCTGAACGGCGACCGCGTGCAGATTGCCGAGATTGACTGGGATGAGCGCGCCACGCTTCCGTACGAGGCGGATGACGAGGTGTGGGAGCTGGGCGCTGTTGCCGACGACGGCATCGTGCACCAGGCCGCCCTGCACATCATGTACGTCGACGCCGATGGCAAGACGTATTCCGCAAACACCTCCGTGCCCGACGCGACGCTTGCCAGCGAGTACTTCGTGGGCCTTTCGGCGGAGGAGATTCTCTCCTGGATTCAGCTTGAGGAGGTCTCGGTCGGCGTGACTGACGACGCTTCGGGCCTCTCGACGCGCAGGTCTGAGTTCTGCGGCGTCTGGGCCTATGCCTCGAAGGACCTGGGCGAGGCCGTGTGGTTTGCGGGCGACGCTCGCGACCGCGGCTTTGCGGCGGAGGTCTTCCTGACCACCGACTGGTCCAACCTGAACACCGAGCCGTGGTACGTGGTGTCGCTGGGCTGCTGCTCGAGCGAGGGCGAGGCCGAAGGCGTGCTGTCGAGCGCGCACAGCTCGGTGTACGGGGATGCCTACATCAAGTGGTCGGGCGACTACATCGGGTAGCGAGGCGCCAAGATGCAGCTTGCTGACCTGCCGTGCTATGTGGAGGGCTTTGACCCGAGCGTGAACCTGCGCGACTTGGGTGGCTGGCCTACTGCTGGCGGCGGGCGGACGAGGCGTGGGCTGATCTATCGGAGCGGTCGGCTGAGCGAGCTTACGGACGCCGAGCTGGTGCGGCTGATGCAGTTGCGGCTGAGGTGCCTGGTTGACCTTCGGCCTGCCGACGAGGCCGAGGTGCACCCGGATCCGCGACTGTTGGGAGCGAGCTACGTGAGCGCCGATGCCGGGCGTGATGCGGTGAGCCCCGAGGTGGCACAGATGCAGCCTTCGCAGGTGATTGAGCTGGCGACGCGCCTCACCGTGTCCATGGCGTTTGGCAACC
>DJXA01000135.1 GCA_002449555.1 Atopobiaceae bacterium UBA7016
GGATACGAGGAGTACCGTCAAACCGTCCGCTGGCGCCTCATCCCTCACCTCTGGTAACCCGTGAGCCGTGCGGTTTAGGGGCTACCCCTAAGCCGCACGGTGCGGAAAGGGGGCTACCCCTAAACCGCACGAGTGCTTAGTGCGTGGAGAACGCGAAGACGGTGGTCTGCGAGAAGGGGTTCTCTGGGCCGTGGATGGGGCTCGGCCACTCGGCGTGGTGGATCGCATCGGGCCAGTACTGCGTCTCAAGCGCGATGCCCGAGAACCACCCGTACCCAGCGCCGTCCTTGCCCTGCATGTCGTCGAGCCATCCCGCCATGTACACCTGAAGTCCCGGTGCGTCCGTGCTGACATCCAGCGCGATGCCCGACTGCGCGCTTGCCAGACGTGCGGCATGCGCCATGCCTCTCTCGCGCAGGCAGAAGTTGTGGTCAAGGCCACGCGGCAGGTCGGTGAGCACATCGCGAAGCAGCACATCTTTGCGCAGGTCAAAGACCGTATCGTCAACGGCGGCCACGTTTCCCAGCGGAATGTTCTCGCCATCGGTGGGCAGGTATCCGTCGGCCTCAACCAGAAGCGTGTGGCCCAGCACGTCTCCCGACGCGTGGCCGTTCAGGTTCCAATACGTGTGGTTGGTCATGCTGATGATGGTCCGCGCAGAGGGCAGCGCCTCATAGTGCACGGTCAGCTTGTTGTCGTCCGACAGCGCGTACGTGGCGCGGGCTATCACCGCACCGGGAAAGCCCTGGTCACCATCGGGGCTCGCAAGCTCAAAGGTAACGTGGTCATTTTCTGCCTCGACGAGCTTCCACATACGCTGAAACCACAGGTCAGGGCCGCTGTGCAGGCTGTTCTTGCCCTCATTTGCCGCAATCTGGTACGGGGCGCCGTCAATCTCAAACGCCGCGCCGGCGATACGGTTAGCGTGCCGGCCCACCGTCGCGCCAAAGCCCATGGGGTTGTGCTCGTAGCCGCGCGGCCCCTTGTGGGCAAGCACCACGTCAAGCGGGTTTCCCTCCCTGTCCTGCACTCGAACCGATACCAGGCAGGCGCCCAGGTCGGTTACGGCAACAGTCGTCCCCGCCTCATTGGCGAGCACGTAAAGCTGGGCCTTTTGGCCGTCACCGGTAAGGCCATAGGGGAGCACGCGAAGCGACATGACAACTCCTTTTAAAAGTTAGCCGCAGTTGAAGTTAGACAGCGTATACTTTGCACGTTGGCATGCGTAGCGCTGCAACCCCAGTATCTTGCAGCGCGCATCCCATGCCAAGCATCGTATCGACAAGGGGAGAGGAACATACCATGCTCAAGAACCGCATCGTCATCGCCGCAGGATCCTTCCTGCTTGGCACCGTCGCACCTGCCATCCTCACGAGCGAGCCCGTCCACAAGGCCTGCGTTGCCACCGTTGCTGCCGGTATGCGCGCCAAGGCCCGTTATGAGAACGTCGTTGAGGAGGCCCGTGCGCAGGTCGGCGACATCGTGGCTGAGGCAACCTACGTCAACACCGCCGACGCCGAGTAACGACGCATCCCACAAACCATGAGGTATCAGATCGAGCATGAGGTGCCCGGGCGCATGCGTGTGCGCCTCGACGGCGCCATCCCAGAGCGTGACGTGGACGCCCTCTCGCAGGCGGTGCTGGGTTGCACAGCCGTGAGCAAGGTGACGGTCCTCCCGCGCATCGGCTCGCTGGCTGTCCATTATCACGACGCCAGCCGTCGTGACGAGGTGCTGCTTCGGCTCGCGCGCATCGACGAGGACATGATGGCGGCGACGCGCGCGGAGTGCTCGGTTGCGCTGGCGCCGCGCACGCACTCCCTCCTGCTTGATATCGCAGACCTCGTTGGTGGCTTCTACCTGCGCAAATGGTTCTTACCAAGCATCGTGCAAACCATTTGGACGCTCTGGCACTACCGTCACTACCTCTTTGCCGCGCTGCGCTCGCTTGCACGACCGCGTCTTGACGTGCCCGTCCTTGACGCCTCGGCTATTGGCGTCTCGCTTGTCCAGGCAGATCCCGCGACGGCTGGCGAGACCATGTTCCTGCTTGATCTTGAGGAAAGGCTCGAGGACTACACCCGCGCCCGCTCGCAGAACGAGTTGATCTACTCGCTGCTTACCGTGCCAGAGTCTGCGCAGCTCGTGAGGCATGGCCAGGAAGAGGCCGTGCCCGCCACGAGCCTTGCCGAGGGTGACCTCATCGTACTGCGCACCGGCATGCCGGTGCCCATCGACGGCACCGTTGAGCGTGGCGTTGCCATGGTGAACCAGGCGGCGCTGACAGGCGAGCCTCTGGCCGTTGAGCGCGCCGCGGGAGATGACGTCTTCGCAGGCACGGCCATCGAAGAGGGCGAGGTCTTCGTGCGCGTTCGTGCCACTACCGGTAGCACCAAGCTGCGCGCCATCGTCACGATGGTTGAGCAGTCTGCGGCGCTTCGCTCGTATCGCCAAGAGCGTCGTGATTGCCTTGCAGACGCCATCGTGCCCTGGAATTTCCTGCTTGCGGCCCTTGTTGGCCTGGCGACGCGCGACATCACCAAGGTCGCGGCGTCGCTTATGGTTGACTACTCCTGTGCCCTCAAGCTGACGGGGTCCATCTCGGTTTTGGCCGCCATGAGCGAGAGCGCACGTCTGGGCTTCACCGTCAAGGGCTCCAAGCACTTTGAGCGTGTGGCAGCGGCGGACACCATCGTCTTCGACAAGACGGGCACCCTCACCGAGGCCACGCCGCGCGTCACCAAGGTGATGGGTTTCAACGGCTGGAGCCGTACGCGCGTCTTGCGGTTGGCCGCGTGCCTGGAAGAGCACTATCCGCATCCGGTTGCGCGCGCGGTGGTGAACGCGGCTGCTGAGGCAAACCTCAAGCACCGCGAGCGCCACGCCGAGGTGGAGTATATCGTCGCGCACGGGCTTGCGTCATCGGTGGGCGATGCGCGCGTGGTGATTGGCTCGCGCCACTTTGTGGTGGGGGACGAGCGCGTCGAGGTGACCTCAGAGATCCATCGGCGCATCATGGCCGAGATGGGCGGGCTTTCCGTGCTCTACCTGGCCTATGACAGCCAGCTCGTGGGAGCTCTTGGCATCGAGGATCCGCTCAAGCCGGGTGCCGCCGAGGCGGTGGCCGATCTGCGACGTCTGGACTTTGAGCACGTCGTTATGCTGACGGGCGACAACCTTGCTGCCGCAAAGCGCGTGGCTGAAGCCGCGGGCATCACCGAGTTCCAGGCAAACATGTTGCCCGAGGGTAAGCATGCCTTCGTAGAGCAGCTGCAGCGCGAGGGACGCCACGTGGTTATGGTAGGTGACGGAGTGAACGACTCGCCAGCGCTCTCGGTGGCTGACGTGGGCGTTGCCATGGCAGCGGGAACCGCTATCGCGCGCGAGGTGGCCGACATTGCGTTGACGGACTCAGACCTGCAGTCGCTCGTGAGGCTCAGGCGCATCAGCCAAGGCCTTGACCAGCGCTTTGATCAGTCGTTCAGGACCATCATGGGCTTCAACTCGCTGCTGCTTGCGTTGGGCATCGCGGGCGTCATCACGCCGCAGACGTCCTCGCTTTTGCATAACGGCTCGACGGTGCTGCTTGGCACCGCGGCCACCCGGAGCTACCTGTAAGGCTCAACAGGCCCTGCGTGGCAGTTCCATGGTGGTAACTTGTCGGCTACATTTCTTTCTCACAGTGTGCAATACTGCTCAAGCTGTGAAGAATTGCACAGAGTGAGAAAGGTACCTATGCCGACTATTGCTCAAGACAAGGCGACGCCGTGCATCAATCGCCGCAGCAGGCGTACGCGCACGGCGCTGCGCGACGCCCTTGCGGCCGAGATCCAGGAGACCGGCGACCTCAGTCAGGTGACGGTTACGGCCGTGACTGACCGTGCCGATGTCACGCGCCGCACGTTCTACTCCCATTACCGCGACATTCCCGACCTCGTGCGTTGCATCGAAGACGAGGCGCTCGAGGAAATGCGCCCCTACGTGGCACGCATCTCAGAGACCACGCTTGACCAGCTCAAAGTTGCGCTCGACCGCTTTGAGCCGTGCCCGGGCTCCATCGAGATGCTCACCTACTTCAAGGAGAACGGGTCGTATCTCGCCGCGCTGCTCGGCGACGGTGGAGACCCAGCGTTCTCCAAGCGCCTGAGCGACATGGTGCGCGAGCAGGCGCATGACCGCGTGGCGGAAGGGTTCATCGTTCCCCACGCAGACATGTTGGTTGACTACTACCTTGCCTTTGTCATTTCGGCCGAGGTGGGCGTGCTGGTGCGTTGGCTCAGCGCGGGCATGCGCGAGCCTGTGGGTATCGTCGCCCGCATGATGACGGCCATGCTCTTCGTACGCCCCGGCGACCTCTATGGCCGCCCCATCGGCTTTGATATCCCCACGCTTGCTCCGCAGCTTGTCTCGCAGAGGAAGGAGCTCCTCAATGGTTCGGACAACTGACTCACATCGCGCGCAGAGCGCCGCTCGTCATGCCATCGCCCTGCGCCAGGACGGCGCCGAGCTGAGCCCGGCCAACCCCGTCGACTTCCGCCACGCCAACCTGCGTTTGGGCATCGACGTGGGTTCCACCACGGTGAAGCTGGCCGTCATTGATGCCAACGACAACCTGGTCTACGCCAACTACGAGCGCCACCACACCGACATTCGCGCCACGGCGCGACAGCTCTTCGAGCGCGCCCAGCGCGTGCTGGGTGGGGCACGCATGCGCGTGTCCATCACCGGCTCCGGCGGCATGCTGCTTGCCAAGTGGCTTGACCTGGAGTTTGTTCAGGAGGTCATCGCCTCGAAGCGTGCCGTAGAGACGCTCATCCCGCAGACTGACGTTGCCATCGAGCTGGGCGGCGAGGACGCCAAAATCATCTACTTCGACAACGGCATCGAGCAGCGCATGAACGGCACGTGCGCGGGCGGCACCGGCGCGTTCATCGACCAGATGGCGTCCCTGCTTGAGACCGACGCACCTGGCCTGAACGAGCTTGCCAAGGGCGCGACGCACATCTATCCCATCGCAAGCCGGTGCGGCGTGTTTGCCAAGTCCGACGTGCAGCCGCTCTTGAACGAAGGCGCGGCTCCGGCCGACGTGGCGTGCTCCGTGCTGCAGGCCGTGGCCAACCAGACCGTCTCGGGCCTTGCGTGTGGCCATCCCATCCGCGGCTACGTGGCCTTCCTGGGCGGCCCGCTGCAGTACCTCTCCGAGCTGCGCAAGCGCTTCTACGAGACGCTCAACTTGGACGAGGAGCACCGTATTGTTCCGCAGAACGCGCACCTGTTTGTTGCCACGGGTGCCGCCCTGGCGGGCGAGACCGAGAAGACCGTCACCTTTGCGCAGGTCATCGAGGCCCTCGCCAACCTCAAGGACACGCAGGGCTCTGAGGTCGCGCGCCTCGACCCGCTCTTCGCCACCGACGAGGACTACTACGCTTTCAAGCGTCGCCACGACAAGGAGGTCGTGCCGCGCGGCAACCTCGCCGACTACCGTGGTCGCGTGTTCATCGGTCTCGACGCGGGCTCCACGACCATGAAGGCTGCTGTGGTGGGCGAGAAGGGCGAGCTCCTCTACACCTGGTATGGCAACAACAACGGCGACGTGCTGGGTACGGCGCGCAAGATCATGGATGACATCTACAACAGCCTGCCCAAGGACGTGACCATCGGCCACGTGACCACTACAGGCTACGGTGAGGGCATCCTCATCGAGGCGCTGCAGGCCGACAGCGGCGAGATCGAGACCGTCGCGCACCTGCGCGGCGCGCAGGCCTTCGTCCCCGACGTCGAGTTCATCCTGGACATCGGCGGCCAGGACATGAAGTGCCTGCAGGTGGGCGAGGGCATCATCGAGCACATCTCGCTCAACGAGGCCTGCTCGTCGGGCTGCGGCTCGTTTATCGCGAGCTTCGCGGACTCCATGGGCATGAGCGTGCAGGACTTTGCCGCTACGGCGTTGCACGGCAAGCAGCCGGTGGACCTGGGCAGCCGCTGCACGGTGTTCATGAACAGCCGCGTCAAGCAGGCGCAGAAGGAAGGTGCCACCATCGGCGACGTGGCGGCGGGCCTCAGCTACTCCGTCATCAAGAATGCGCTCTTCAAGGTCATCAAGCTGCGCGACTACGAGCAGATCGGCAAGTACGTGGTGGTGCAGGGTGGCACCTTTATGTCTGACGCCACGCTGCGCGCCTTCGAGCTGCTTACCGGCCGTGAGGTCATCCGCCCCGACATCGCGGGCACCATGGGCGCCTACGGTGCGGCCCTGCTCGCGCGCGAGCGTGCTGGTGCGGACGGCGTCTCGACCCTTCTCTCCAAGGATGAGATTGACCACCTGCAGGTGAAGCACTCCAAGGTGCACTGCGGCCGCTGCTCAAACAACTGCCTGCTCACCATTAATGACTTTGGCCATGGACGCCGCTTCATCACGGGCAACCGTTGCGAGAAGGGCGCCGGTGCCAAGCGCAACAAGGTGGAGGCGCCCAACCTCTTCAAGTACAAGAACGAGCTGCTCTTCAACCGCCCGTGCCTCTCGCCTGACGAGGCCCCGCGCGGCACAGTGGGCATTCCCCGCGCGCTCAACATGTACGAGAACTACCCGTTCTGGCATGCCTTCTTCACCAAGCTGGGCTTCGCGGTGGTGCTCTCTGACCAGACCACCAAGAAGACCTACGAGGCAGGCATCGAGTCGATGCCGTCAGAGTCCGTCTGCTACCCGGCCAAGCTGAGCCATGGCCACATCATGAACCTCCTGGCCAAAGACACGGATTTCATCTGGATGCCGTGCGTGCGCTGGGAGCGCCAGGAGGACGACACCGCAACCAACCACTACAACTGCCCCATCGTCATGAGCTACCCGCAGGCGTTGGAACTCAACGTCGACGAGCTTGCTGCGCCCAACGTGGAGTACCTCTGCCCCTTCCTGCCGTATGACAAGAAGGGCGAGCTCAAGCGCCGCCTCTACGAGGTGGTGAGCCAGCAGCGCGAGGCCGACGCCAAGCAGGGTAAGGGCCGCTTCCAGGGCGCCCACATCACGCGTGCTGAGATTGACGAGGCCGTTAACGTGGCGTGGGAGGCTGACCTCCAGTTCAAGGAGGACATCCGCCGTGCGGGCGACAACGCCCTCGCGTGGATCGAGGAGCACGACGCCCACGGCATCGTACTTGCGGGCCGCCCGTACCACAACGACCCCGAGATTAACCATGCCATCCCCGAGCTGGTCAACGGCTTCGGCTTTGCGGTGCTCACCGAGGACTCCGTAGCGCACAAGATGCAGCCCGAGCGCCCCATCCGCGTGGTTGACCAGTGGATGTACCACAGCCGCCTGTACCGCGCGGCGCGCTTCGTTGCCAGCAGGAACGACCTCGACCTCATCCAGCTCAACAGCTTTGGCTGCGGCTTGGACGCCCTTACCACCGACGAGGTGCAGGAGATTCTTGAGGCCAGCGGCAAGATCTACACCGTGCTGAAGATTGACGAGGTCTCCAACCTTGGCGCCGCGCGCATCCGCGTGCGCTCGCTCATGGCGGCCCTCAAGGAGCAGCGCGAGGAGCTCGAGCGCCAGGTGGCCGAGGGCACCTACGAGGCCGTGGAAGGTGAGGACGAGCCGCGCGCCAGCGTGGTGCCCGCCGACGGCGCGGTGCGTGTGCCCATCCACCGCCGCGCGGCCTCTGCGGCCTTCCCCAAGGTGCGCTACACCAAAGAGATGCAGGACAAGGGCTATACCATCCTCTGCCCCATGATGTCGCCCGTGCACTTCGACCTCGCCGAGTCGCTTTTGCGTTCGGTAGGCTACAACGTCGTGCTGCTGCCTCCGGTTGACCACGGCGCGGTCGAGGCGGGCCTCAAGTACGTCAACAACGACATCTGCTATCCGTCCATCCTCGTGTGCGGCCAGATCATGAACGCCATCGAGAGCGGCAAGTACGACCTGACCCGCACCGCCGTCATCATCTCGCAGACTGGTGGCGGCTGCCGCGCCACCAACTACATCGCGCTCATCCGCAAGGCGCTGAAGGATGCCGGTCACCCCGAGATCCCGGTCATCTCGCTCTCTACGGCAACCAACCTGGACGAGGACAACTCCGGCTTCAGCATCAAGGACCCAGCGCTGCTCATGCGCGCGCTGTACTGCATCTTGTACGGCGACCTCATCATGCAGTGCTTGTATCGCGTGCGTCCCTACGAGGTCGAGGCGGGTTCCGCAGACCGCCTGTACGACTCCTTCATGTCTCGTGCGTGCACGCAGATACCCCGCATCAACAGGCGTTCGTTCTACACGCTGTGCGCGGACACCGTCAAGGCCTTTGACGCGCTTCCCTTGGTGAACGACCGCTCAAAGCCGCGCGTGGGCGTGGTGGGCGAGATTCTGGTCAAGTACCATCCCACGGCCAACAACCAGGTGGTGCGCGTCATCGAGGGCGAGGGCTGCGAGGCCAACGTGCCCGGCCTCATGGACTTCTTCCTGTTTGGGCTGGCAAACCAGCGCAGCATGAGGAAGGAGATCGGCGCGAGCAGCAAGAAGTACTTCACGCACTGGATGGGCATTTCGTTCATCCACAGTCTGCGCGAGCCCATCAACGAGATGCTGCGCGCGTCCGAGCGCTTCGAGCCCTATGGCTCCATCTACGACCTGCAGGACAAGGCGTCCGAGGTGCTGTCGCTCTGCAACACGATGGGCGAGGGCTGGCTTCTGACGGCCGAAATGCTGGAGCTGGTTGAGACCGGCACGCCCAACATCGTGTGCTGCTCGCCGTTCGCGTGTCTCCCCAACCACGTGGTGGGCAAGTCCGTCATCAAGCGCATCAGGCAGATGTACCCGCAGTCAAACATCGTGGCGGTGGACTATGACCCCGGCGCGTCCGAGGTCAACCAGCTTAACCGCATCAAGCTGATGATCTCGGTTGCCAAGGAGAACTGGAAGCAGGGCAAGGGCTTTGACTTTGGCACCGAGGGCGACGAGCTGCCTGACAGCCCCATTCGGCTGTCTCCCGAGCAGGTGCTCGAGCTTGAGCGGCTGAAGGAAACCGCTGTCCGCTAAGATAGGGGGCGCACCACGAAGGTCGGACCTTGGTGGTGCGCTTTTTTCGGTTTCAGGGGGGCTGATCATGGCAAAGAAGCGCAAGAAGCAGCAGGCACGCAAGCAGCAGCCGGCTGCCAAGAAGCAGGTGGTAGTTGAGGAGGTCGCGGCGGAAGAGCCCAAGACCTTGGGAGACCGCATGGTGGCCCAGCTTGAGGCCTGGCCCCTCATGACGCGGGTCTTAGCGTTTGTCGCCGACTTCATCTGTGGTGCGGTTGCGACGGTAATCGTCATCGCCGTGCCGTACTACTTCATCTCGGGCGGCAAGACCCTCAGCACGCTTTCCGAGTATCTGGATGCGGGCGTCTCGAGGCCGGTCGTCGCGCTGCTAGTGCTGGTGGCGCTCGCCTTCAGCTGGTGCTATTACGTGCTTGTTCCCACGCGCGTGTGGCCTGGCCAGACGTTTGGCAAGCATCTGGGCAACCTTGAGATGGTCATGACAGATGGTAGCGCCGCCACCATGGACACCCTCACGGCGCGCTGGTTTACCATGCTCATTGCCGAGACGCCCTACATGGCGGTGACGTCGTACGTGATGCAGCTGGTGGGCATGCTCGCCGGAAATGCCGTGCTCAGCGCATGGCAGGTGGCGGGGCTTGTGGGCTCGCTCATCTCGCTTGCCATGATGATTCGGAGCAAGGACCACCGCGCCCTGCACGACCGCGTAGCCGGTACGTGGGTGTATACCGGCAACTAACGCGAACGCTCCTGCCAAACCGGACCAAAATCCGCCACGAGACGTCCGGTTGCGCTGGGTACCAGCCAAACCGGACCAAACAGAGCCTAGAGACGTCCGGTTGGGCTGGAGGCTATCGCCTAGTAACGGAACACCTGATAGGGGATGTGGCTGCGATCCATAGTTCCCAAAACCGCACCCATGCCACCTGCGGCAAGTGCGTTGGCGAGTGCCTCGAAGAGGGAGGTTGTGGGGTCTAGCGCCTCGTGAAGCCGTTCGGCATCGGCAACGGAGAACTCGTAGTGGCAGTCTGACGCCTCCGCATCTAATGAGAGCTTCCGCCACTCACCGGTCGTGTCGTAGAACACGGACAGAAAGCACATCCGCTGCTCGTCCAGCGGAATGCGCTTGCGCCACAGAGGCGGGTCTAGCGTGCTGTCGAAGCTATCAGCCGAGTCGTTAAGCAACGCCAATGCCATTTGGTACTTCACGTAGCGACGGCGATCGCTCGGCTTCACCTTCTTGAGGCGCGACAGATTGGAGTTGTGCTTGAGGTCCGCGGTCTTCACGGCACGCGCCAATGGCTTGTCCCTCAGTCCAAGGACATAGTCGAGATACGGTACGCTCGTGTCATGCGAAAGTGCGACGACGGCCTCAATCACCTCGTCGGGCATGCCCGCGTTCGCAAGGGTTTGCGGCGTATAGCCTGCATCTTCGATGGTGTCATGCAGCAGCGCGA
>DJXA01000127.1 GCA_002449555.1 Atopobiaceae bacterium UBA7016
GCTACAATGCGAGTAGGCATGTCCCACTTGAGAGGAGATCCCATGGCCAAGGTCGTCTGCAACTTCCTGTCGTACTCGCTCAACCGCGCGGTGGACATCACGGTGGTGCTGCCCTCGGTTACCTGCCCCGAGGCCTTGGGCATGGGCGACGGCCCGGCCACGCACGTGCTGCCGGCCAAGTTCCCCGTGGTCTACCTGCTGCATGGCTTTGCCAACAATCACGCGCAGTGGACGGGCTACACCAACGTTGAGCTCTACGCCGAGGAGCGCCGCATCGCCATCGTCAACATCTCGGCCGAGAACAAGGCCTACGCAAAGATTGGTGCGGACGACTTCAAGCGCTTTGTGGAGGAGGAGCTGCCCGAGTTTGTGACCAATTACTTCCCCATCTCGAGCGTGCCTGAGGACACCTACATTGCTGGCCTCTCCATGGGCGGCTACGGTGCCTTCGTGCACGGGTTGACGCATCCTGAGCGCTATCACGCCATCGGTGCGTTCTCGGCGGGCGTGCATATCAATCCGGCGACCTTTGGGGTTGACCCCATGGCGGCTGACCAGGGCGAAGTTGACCCTGAGTACGACGTGCGTGCGCTGGCGCAGAAGGTGGCCGCCTCGGATGTTGACTTCCCGCCCATCTATGACGCCTGCGGTACCGAGGACTTCCTGCTTGCGCCCAACCGTGCCTTTGCCAACGAGCTTGCCGACCTTGGCGCAGACATCACGTGGAAGGAGGTCCCAGGCTTTGGCCACGAGTGGCGCTTCTGGGACCAGCAGGTTGAGGCCTTCCTCGATTGGATTCCGCGCATGGACGAGTACGCCCAGATGGGCAAGCGCAGCTGCTAGGGGCGATTCATGAACACCACCATCGAGTACTTCAACGAGAAGGCGGAGCTCTGCTTTGCCGATGCGTTTACCATTACCGAGCGTACCAACCAGGACCGCTTCATGGCGGAGCTGCCAGCTGGTGGATCTATCCTTGACCTAGGCTGTGGCTCGGGGCGCGACACGGCGTACTTCCGCGAGAAGGGCTTTACTGTCACGCCGACGGATGGCTCGGCGCGGATGTGCGCGCTTGCGTCGGAGTATCTGGGTACACCCGTGCGTGTGCAGGAGTTCAACGAGCTTGATGACGAGGCGCTTTATGACGGCATCTTTGCCTCGGCGTCCATCATGCACCTTGAGTACGACCGGCTGGTAGAGCTCATGCCCAAGTTGGATCGGGCTCTGAAGGCGGGCGGGGTGCTCTACGTCTCGTTCAAGTACGGCGATACTGATGGCTACCTGGGCAAGCGCTACTACACCTACATGACCGAGGAGCGCTTTGCCGCGCTGGCGGCAACGGTGCCCGAGTTGGAGGTAACGCAGGTAGGCATCTTTGGTAACGAGCATCCGGGCCAGCCTGACTTCCGCTGGCTGTGGGCGCTCTTGCGCAAGCGGTGACCCAGCCTACGCCCTTGTCGCTGGCCATCCAGCGTTCCAAACCCCACAGCTCTGTTCTGTTTTCAAAAGCTCCAAGCTCACTACCTGCGTCGCAAGGTTTGTGAAGGTTGAAAACAGAACAGAGCTGAGGAGTTTGGAACGCTCGTCGCAGGTGCTTAGGTGACAGAACGAGCCGGATCTGCAGGGTCCGGCTCGTTCTGTCACTCTGGCGGCCTAGTTCCTTGCCATAATGAGAGATGTGAACGAACCACCAAGAAGGAGCCTGTGATGACTGACACCATCCGTCCGCGCATTCGCTATTGGATTCCCGAGGCATATGTGAGCGAGGAGGGCCTGCGCTCCGACGTGCGGAGCTTTGCGCGGCGCGGCTTTGGCGGCGTCGAGGTGGTTTCGTGTAACTTCTTCGGGCTGAGTGTGCCTGAGGAATGCCGGTGGGGAAGCGAGCGTTTCTACGACGCGCTGCGCATCATCTGCGAAGAGGCGCGTGCGTGCGGGCTTGCCGTTGACATCGCCAACGGCCCTCAGTGGCCCATCGCGGCCCCGCAGATTGCGAGCGCGCATGATCCAGCCGCGCTTTACGAGCTTACCTTTGGTGCATACGAGGTGAATGCGGATGAGGTAGATGGCCTGCTGCCGCTGCCCGAGCGCCGCGTGACGCACGACGAGGGGACGCCTGCGTTGGAGGCCGCGTGCGCGTATCGGCTGGTGGCGCCGGGCGTGCTGGACGAGGCGAGCTACGTTGACCTGCTGCCGTCTGTGCAGGGTGACGCGATTGCCTGGTGCCCCGCTGGGCAGGGGACCTGGATGGTCTTCGCGTTCTGGGGCCAGCCGGCCTGCCACAAGATCTGGGACCGCTACTACGTCATCGATCACCTTTCCCGTGCGGGTGCCGAGGCGAGCGTTGCCTGGTGGCGTGAGACGTTGCTGCCCGCGCTGGGCGAGGCCGCGGACGTAGTGGAGTCCTTCTTCTGCGACTCGCTGGAGTGGAAGGTCTCCATGGACTGGACGCGCGGCTTTGCCGATGCGTTCCAGCAGCGCTTTGGCTACGACCTGCGCCGCTACCTGCCCGTTATTGGCGAGCCGCGCACCTATCCCAAGAGCGACGTCCCGGGCCTTTGCTTTGCGGACGAGGAGCTGGCGCGTGCCGTGCGGCGCGACTATGCGTCCATGCTCAGCCACCTGTACCAGGAGGAGCACCTGCGAGTGCTGTCGGAAGGTGCGGCCGCGCTTGGCAAGACAGTGCGCTACCAGGTGGCGTATAACAAGCCGCTTTGCGAGGAGGACGCGGCTGCCTTCGTGGCCATCCCCGAGACGGAGTCGTTCAACCGTCCTTCGTTGGACAACCTGCGTACCATGGCGGGTGCCGCACATCTCACGCGCAAGGAGCGCATCTCGTTTGAGGGCGCGGCCGAGGGTGGCAACGGTTATGGCCAGACGCAGGGCGACCTGCTTTGGTGGCTCAAGCGCGCGGCCATCGCGGGCGTGAGCGCGCAGGTGCTGCATGGCGCGGGCTACTGCGGCGCGTACGGTGACGGCTGGGTGCCCGGCCTGGAGGGTACTGGCTTCGAGGCCTTTGGCACGTTCGTCTCCAACTACTGGAACCGCACGTTGTCCGAGCGCTCGATGGCCGAGATGTGCGCGGCCATCACGCGGCTGAACGCGCTGCGCCGCCTGCAGCCGCAGGTCGATCTGGCGTTTCTGCGCGAGACCTACCTCAACAATGGGCATGGCGGCGACGGCAGCTTCCACGTGCGTGACGGCGGGCTGTTAGAAAGCCGTGGCTATAGCTACGAGTTTCTCTCGCCGGCGCTT
>DJXA01000254.1 GCA_002449555.1 Atopobiaceae bacterium UBA7016
GCGGGCGCCTCGGCTGTGGCTGTGCACGGCCGCACCGCAAGCCAGCTCTACCGCGGAGAGGCAGACTGGGGCTGCGTGGAGCGCGTGGCGAGCGCCGTGGACATTCCCGTCATTGGCTCGGGCGACGTGCGAGGGCCTGAAGAGGCCACACGAATGCTGTCCGAGACCGGCGCCCGCGCGGTGATGATCGCGCGCGGCACCTACGGCAACCCGTGGGTCTTTGGCGACGCGCGCCGCCTGATGGCGGGCGAGTCGATTATCCCGCACGGCATGGATGAGCGCCTGGCCGCGTTCGCGTGCCACGTGCGGCTGCTTGACGCGACCCACGCCCACATGGCGCGAGCGCGGAGCCTTGCCGCATGGTTCTTCAAGGGCATGCCGAACGCCGCGGCACTGCGCGACCGCGCGATGCACTGCAAGACGGTGGCCGAGTACCTGGCCTTGGCCGACGAGCTCATGGCTCAGGTGGGGGAGTAGCCATGAGCGGCGAGATGAAACGCATGACGAGGCGCGCCTTCGTAGCTGGCGCGGCGGCAGGAGCCATGGCCGCCGGCAGCCGCGCCCTAGCACTTACGCCCACCGCAAGGCCTCTCTCGTCCGAGACGCTCGCTGCAGCCGAGGAGGCGGTGGAAGCCGCGAAGGATCGCCTTGCGCTTCCGGCCATCCTCAGCTCGCTCACGCTCGAGCAGAAGGTCGGGCAGCTCTTCGTGACCAGGCCCGAGGCAGTGGTGGGATACGGCACGTGCCTTGAGGTGACCGACGAGTATCGGGTGCCCTACATGGAGCGCCCCATCGGCGGCGTGATGCTGAAGGACGCCAACTTCATTGACCCTGACCAGACCCGGCGCCTCAACGAGGGGCTGCAGCAGTGCTCGATGGACGCGTGCGGGCTTCCGATGCTCATCGCGGTCGACGAGGAGGGCGGCACCGTCGTCAGGGTCTCGGACAAGGCTGCCTTCGGGGTTGCGGACCCCGGCAACATGCGCTCGGTGGGCGAGTGGGGCGACGTGACCTATGCCGAGTCCGAGGCGCACCGCATCGGGTCCTACCTGCGCGGCTTTGGAGTGAACGTCGACTTCGCCCCCGACGCAGACATCACGGACGACCCCAACAGCTTTGTATACTGGCGCTCGTTTGGCGGCGACCCGTCGCTGGTTGCCGACATGGTGGGCGCGATGGTGCGCGGCTTCGAGTCGGCGGGTGCACTGTGCACGCCGAAGCACTTTCCTGGCATCGGCGACGCTAAGGGAGACTCGCACATCGAGAGCATCTACCTCGACAAGTCGCTGGATGAGCTGCGCGAGCACGAGCTGAAGCCCTTCGTCGCGGCCATCGAGGCCGGCACGCACATGGTGATGGTGAGCCACATGACCTGCACGGCGCTTGACGCGTCCAAGCCGGCGTCGCTGAGTCCCGTGGTGGTGAACGACGTCCTTCGTGGCGAGCTGGGCTTTGATGGCGTGGTCATCACGGACTCGCTGGGCATGGCCGCCGTGCACGAGCTCTATGCCCAGGAGGAACTGGGCGTTCTTGCGCTGGAGGCGGGCTGCGACCTCTTGCTGTCGCCCGCCGACTGGTATGCGGTCTTTGACGGCATCATCGCTGCCGTGCAGTCGGGCCGGCTAAGCGAGGAGCGCATCGACGAGTCCGTGGAGCGCATCGTTCGGATGAAGCTGTGTCTGTAGGTGAAGACACGGTGGCGAGGCTGGCGAACGACGCCCACGTGGTGCCGTGGACCGCGCGCCTGCATGCTCCGTCGGCGTCTGCGCTGTATGTGCACCTACCGTTCTGCGTGCGTAAGTGTGCGTACTGCGATTTCGCCTCGTGGGAAACGCCCCGCGGTGACGAGGCCATGTCTCGCTACGTCGACGCTCTATGCTCGCAGCTGAAGGAGGCACGCGACGCGGGCTTGCTTGACGCCTGCGAGACGGCGTATGTCGGCGGCGGCACGCCGACGATGCTTGGTGCGGCCGACCTTGCGCGGCTTGTCCGCACCATGCGTGACGTGGCGCCGTACCTGCGCGAGCTGACCTGTGAAGCCAACCCCGACTCGCTTGACGACGAGGTGCTCCGGACGCTTGCGGAGGCGGGCGTGACAAGGCTCTCCATCGGCGTGCAAAGCCTGCAGGACGGCGAGCTTGCGGCGCTGGGCCGCCTGCACGACGCACAGAGAGCCGAGCAGCGTGTGGCCGCCGCCGTGGCGAGCGGGCTTGACGTGTCGCTTGACCTCATGTGCGCAACCCCTTTGCAGACCGACGCAAACTGGGCAGACACGTTGAGAAGGGCGATTGACCTCGGCGTGGGCCACATCAGCGTGTACCCCTTGCAGATTGAGGAGGGCACGCCGCTCGCCGTGCGGCTGGGCGATGACGACCCCGACTGGAATGACCCTGCGGTTCAGGCGCACCGGATGGAGATGGCCGAAGAGTTGCTCACCGCTGCTGGCCTTGCACGCTATGAGGTGGCAAGCTACGCCAGGCCCGGCAAGGCCTGCAGGCACAACCAGGCGTACTGGACCGGGCTGCCGTATCTGGGCCTGGGCACGGGCGCGTCGTCGATGTTGACGGCCGAGGGGTATGAGGAGCTACGGAGGCGCTGGGGACGCCTGCCGCGGCGTCCGGATGACGCGGCGCGGGTTCGCTTGACAATCTCCTCGGCGCGTACGGAGGTTGCACAACACGGCGACCTCGCATCCCTTGACGCCGACGTTGAGTTCCTGACCGAGTCCCAGGCGGCAGCCGAGGACCTGATGCTCGCGATGCGCATGGCCCGAGGAGCCGATCCTGCGCTTTTACTGCATGCGCAGCATGCCTTGGGCACGGATGCGGTCGACGAGGCCATCGCGTGGTGCCTGGAGCGCAAGCTCGCCAGCTGGCAGGGGGAGCGCCTGGCGCCCACCCATGAAGGATGGCTCTTAGGAAACGAGCTCTATGGGGCCCTGTGGGACCTTGCCGACGGAGAGCCCACATCTGCTCAAACGACGGAGTAGCGCGTCGGCAACCGCGCAGGGCGACCTTCGTGCGTTACAATTTTGGGCACGTCACCAAACGTGGCATATCAAAGCATGGTCGCACTACACATGGAGATGGGGTCTTATGCGTACACATGACACCGGTTCCCGTACATCGAGCGTTGCGTGGCGGGCACTGCGTATCGTTCTCTCCACACTTCTGGCGCTCTCGATTTGCCCGCTTGTGGTGCGCGCCGAGGAGGACGCGACCAACGTCGAGGTGCCTGAGGCCGAGGTGGCCACGCTTGCCGAGGACGCCTCTGAGGTAGATGCGCTCGAGGCGGAGGCTGTGGAGACGCCTGAGGCTGTTGAGGAAGCACCCGCTGACATCGATGGGCCCGCCGCAGTTGCCGAGGAGCCCGCTGAGGTCGTTGACGATACGGTCGAGCTGGATACCGAGGCCGAGGGCGAGGAAGGCGAGGAGCCGTCGACATACGACCTCTCGCAGGCCACCATCGAACCCATCGCGGACCAGACGTACACCGGCAAGGAAATACGTCCCGAGCTGACGGTGACGCTCGACGGAAAGGTGCTAACCGAGGGCGCCGACGCTGACTACACGGCCTCGTACGCCCAGAACACGACGCCGGGCACGGCTACGGTCACCATCACGGGCACGGGCGACTACACCGGCACCTGCGAAGCCACGTTCACCATCGTCCCCATGAGCATCGAGGATGCTACGGTGAGCGGTCTTTCGAACAAGACCTATACGGGCTCTGCGTTCAAGCCCGTTCCCACCGTCAAAGTCACCCTCGACGGTGCGACGGTGACCCTGAAGAACGGCACGGACTACACCGTCGCCTACAAGAACAACACCAACGCGGGAACGGCCACGGTCACCATCACCGGCAAGGGCAATTACGCCGAAACGGTTACCAAGACGTTCACCATCAGCCCCGCGAGCCTGAAGTCGGCAACGGTTACGGTTGCGGCGCAGACCTACACGGGCAAGAAGCTCACCCCGGCGCCCACGGTTAAGCTGGGCACCAAGACGCTGAAGAAGGACACCGACTACACGGTCAGCTACAGCGCCAACCAGAACGCGGGCACCGCCACCGTCACCATCACTGGCAAGGGCAACTACACCGGTACCGCCAAGGGGAATTTCACCATCAGGGCTGCCTCCCTCTCTAAGGCGACGGTTTCTTCAATTGCACAGCAGAAGTGGGACGGAAAGGCAAAGAAGCCCGTTCCCACCATCAAGCTCGGCGGCGTGACGCTGAAGAACGGCACCGACTTCACGCTCACGTACAAGAACAACGTCAACCCCAACAGCACGGCTACCATCACCATCACCGGCAAAGGCAACTATTCCGGAACCAAGAGCGTTACATTCAAGATCGGTCCCAAGACGGGCG
>DJXA01000029.1 GCA_002449555.1 Atopobiaceae bacterium UBA7016
GGCATCGAGGGCGAGGGTACGCTTACGTTTGGCGACTACCTCACCTTCACGTGGAAGGACGGCAAGGCTGAGCTGCTGTTCCTTGACGACGAGAAGGGCCAGGGCCGCAAGGGCCGCCGCGCGCTGATCCCGCACATCAAGAACATCCGCGTGGTGGTGGACACCTCCATCCTGGAGATCTACGTCAACAACGGCGGCTGGGTCTTCTCCACGCGTTACTTTGACGAGGCGGATGAGCTCACTATCAGCTCGACCTTCAAGGCCGAGAGCGCGGTCTGGTACCCGATGGACACCGTCAACGTGAACTACCTCGTCGAGCGTTAGGCCACCATCACTTCCATTAACCCGCATGGGCCGTGGGACAAGGGTTCGGAACCCGTGTCCCACGGCCCTATTGTGTGGGTACACGCTCTGGGCCCGCTTGCGTGGGACGCGGGTTCCGAACCCTCGTCCCACGCGGTTAACACGCATCTGTTTTTGTACGCATCGTGGCGTGCGCCCACTTGCGCTACCATAGTCTCTCGCACCAACGACGAGCCGAAGGACGCCCGTGACCGCACGCGACAACATACAGCCAAAAGACACCAGCGAGTGGGGGCGCGTCAAGAACGCCACCAAGAGTGTCGCTGACTATGACGTGCACGCAGCGCAGGCTCACAGCGTTGCCATCGCACCGCTAGGCACGCCTGACAACCCCAACAGCGACATCTTCACGCTGGCAAACTTCGTCACACTCTGCCGCTTTGCACTGACGGCCGCCTTCCTGTACCTGTTCGTGAACCACGCCGACCGCTCGGTTGCCCTGGCGTTGTACGCCATCGCCGCCGTCACGGACTTCCTGGACGGCTGGATCGCGCGCTCCACGCAGACGGTCAGCTGGCTGGGCAAGATCATGGATCCGATCATGGACCGGTTCCTCTTGTTCACGGGCGTGCTGGGCCTCGTCGCCCGCGGTGACGTGCCCGTGTGGATCGCTTGGTTTGTGCTGGGCCGCGACGCGCTCCTCCTTGCAGGCTCCATCGCCCTGCAGCACTTTCGCAGAAGGCCCGTTGACGTGGCCTTTATTGGCAAGGTGACCACCGCGCTCCTCATGATTGGCTTCTGCTTCTGCCTGCTCGACCAGCCTCAGATTGCGGGCCTTGGCCTCGTCTCGGCGAGATGGCTTCCCGTGCTCAACCACCAGGGCGGGGCGCTCGGCCTGCTCTTCGTGTACGCCGGCGTTATCTGCTCGACGTGCACCGCCATCCTGTACTACATCCAGGGCATCCAGATCGCCATCGACACGAAGCGAGCAACGCGATGACTGGCAACCGTTCTTCCTACGGGCTCCTGCGCGGGGTCTTCGCCTGCGCCCTCGCGCTTGCGTGCGTCACACCCGCACGCGTTGCCCACGCGCTCAGCGACCCGTGGATAGAAGAAGCACCCGCAGCCATGGTCTGTGACCAGGCGGGCAACGAGCTCTGGTCGCGCAATGCGGAGGAGGAGCTGGCCCCGGCCTCCATCACCAAGGTGATGACCGCGATGGTGGCCCTTGACTCCGGCTACGGTCTTGACGACCGATGCTTCATCACCGAGCACGAGTTCAGCCTTGGCGCCCAGCTTGCGGGCTATGTGGCCACCGACACCCCCACCATGCGCGAGCTGCTGCAGGCAACGCTCATCTACTCTGGCAATGACGCAGCCCTCAACGTGGCCATCAACGTGGCTGGCAGCGAAGAGGCGTTCGTGAACCTCATGAACCAGAAGACGCAAGAGCTGGGCATGACGCACACCCACTGGGCCAATCCGCACGGCCTTGAGGAGGAGGGGCACTACACCTGTGTGCGCGACCTCGTCATCATGGGCCGCTACGCCATGGAGCACTACCCCTTCATCGCGGAGACGGTGCATATGCGCGGCGTGGAGCTGCTCATCAACGGAAGCTATCTCTGGCTTGAGTCCACGGACGACCTCATGGAGACGTACGAGGGCCTGCTGGGCATCAAGACCGGCGCGGTCGAGTCTGGATACACGTTCCTCGGCGCGTCGCAGCGCTCGGGCGTGAGCCTGTACACGGCCGTTCTGGGGTGCAACACCGACGAGGGCCGCTTTGCCGACACCGCCGCGCTCATGGACTGGGGCTACGAGAACTTCGCGGGACGCACCTTCGGCCGCGAGGGTTGGGTCGTGCGCATGGCTCCCTACGCACTTGGCTTTGCAGCGCGCACCCAGGTCACCCTGCCGAGCGACCAGGTCGCGCACAGCTGGCCCACCGGCAGCATCACCTATCGAACCATCTCGGTCTCGCCCGACGTGGCGCTCGACCGGGCGATGCCTTTCGGCGCCATCTGGTGGCGCCAGAGCAGCCGCCTCTGCGGCGCAAGCCTGACCCATGTTGACGAGACGCTCACCCAGGCGCCCGCCCTCAACATTCTCAGCCAGCCGCTGTTCTCTGACCAAACGGGCGCATAGCCCTTCATGGAGGTATCTGATGGACGAACTCGGCAAGGTATTGCTGCATGACGAGCACCTGCTTCTGGGCGCCAAGCTGGGCCTTGGTGCCGACGAGCGGCAGGCGCCTCGTTCGTACGCCGGCGTGGATGAGCACATGGCCTTTGACGAGTGCGTCGCGCTGGTAGATCTCTCGGGCTTGGGGTCGCGTCTCATCACGGGACATGCGGCATCTGCGCTGGTGTCGGCCGTGTTTGCGGGCCGCGAGCTCGCCATCGGCCAGATGGCGCCCGAGGTGGCCCTCACCGGAGACGGCGGCATCGCGTCGATTGCCCTGCTTGCGCGCACGGGCACGCAGGAGTACGCCTGCTGGGACCTGGCCGGTCGCGGCGACATCCTTTCCTCGTGGCTCGCCTTCGTGGCGGCCATCGAGCAGCGCGGCGTCCGTCCGTTTGACGGCTGCCAGATTGAGGACGCGTCCGACGCGCTCGTGCCGCTGTTGCTGTGGGGGCCGCAGGCGCCCAACGTACTCTCTGACTACCTAGGAGACCAGACCCTGCCCGAGCGCGGCACCATCGCAAGCCGCATGCTCGACCGCATCGGTTGCCTGGTGGGAGCGCCCGCGCTTGACGACACCCCCTGCTACCTGGTGCTCGTTCCGCCTCTGTACGCGCGCGTGCTGTGGCGCAGCTTCCTGTCGTTCCAAAGCGTGAGCCCCGTGGGCATCGACGCGTTTGTGCAGCGCATCGCCAAGGGCTATGCGTTTCTTGCCGCGGCGGGGGAGACCCGCCTCGCCGCCACCCGTCAGCAGCTGGAAACGAGCGGCCTTCTGCGCCGTGAGCAGACGTTTATCGGCGCACGTGGCCTCTCGTAGTGCCCACCACGCATCCGTTTCGCTACCATGGGGATGCGCACCGAGGAGGGAGCATCCATGAAGTACGCCATCAACGCGCCAAGCGCGCCCGACGCAATCGGCCCCTATTCTCAGGGCACCACGGCGGGGCGACTCGTCTTTGCCTCGGGCCAGCTGCCGGTTGACCAAGACAATCCGTACCAGCTGGTCGAGGGTGGCATCCGCGAGCAGACCGAGCGCGTCATTGACATCGTCGAGGCCATCCTCGGCGAGGTGGACTGCACCCTTGCCGACGTAGCGCAGACCACCATCTATCTTGCCGACCTTGATGATCTCGATACCGTGAACGACGTCTACTGGCGCCGCTTCGAGATGCCTGCCCCCGCGCGCACCGTAGTTGAGGTGTCGCGCATTCCCATGGGAGCGCTTATCGAGATGGACTGCGTTGCGTGCCGTTAAAGGGGTATCATGTTGACGGTACGTCAAAGAGGGGAGTAGCGAATGCAGCCCAAAAAGAAGAACCCGACCGGCACCACCGAGATTCTGCGCATGCCGGACTCAGACTCCACGTCGCCCGACCTTTCCGCAGCAGCTAAGCCTGCAAACCCGACGCTGGCCATCGTCAAGGGCCCGCACACCGGGCAGGTGTT
>DJXA01000041.1 GCA_002449555.1 Atopobiaceae bacterium UBA7016
GTGCTCGAGAACTACATCAACTCGTGGATCTCGATGCGCATCATCTTCGACATGAAGAACGAGATGTACCAGCACCTGCAGCGCATGCCGCATGCGTTTTTCACCACCGAGAAGCAGGGCGACATCGTCACGCGCATGAACACCGACATCTCGGGCGTCAGCTCCGTCATCTCGGGCACGCTCACGCAAATCGTGAGCAACATCGCCACCGTGGTCACCACGCTGGTGGCGCTCTTCTCCATGAGCCCCAAGCTGGCCGTAGTCGGCATCCTCGTGCTTCCGCTGCTCATCCTGCCTACCCGCAGCGCCGGCAAGGTGCGCCTCAAACTGCTGCTTGAGAGCCAAGCCAAGAACGACGAGATGAACCAGCTTATCAACGAGACGCTCTCCGTCTCGGGCTCGCTTCTGATGAAGATGTTCACGGCCGAGGACCGCGAGTACGAGCGCTTCGTGGGCGTCAACGAGGAGGTCACGGCGCTCTCGCTGAAGGAGCAGCGCTCTGGCTCTTGGTTCCGCGTGGTAATGGGCATGTTTACGCAGCTCGGGCCGCTGCTCATCTACTTTGCCGGCGGCTTCCTCATCATTCGCGGGCTTGACCCGACACTTTCTGTGGGTACCGTCACCGCCACGGTCACGCTCATCAACCGCCTGTACCGCCCGGTGGAAAGTCTGCTCAACCTGCAGGTGAGCTTCACGCGGTCGCTGGCCATGTTCACACGGATCTTTGACTACCTTGACCGCAAGAGCAGCATCGTCTCGCCCGAGAACGGCAAGCGTCCGAACTGCGAGATGGCCACCATCACCTACGAGCACGTGGCCTTTGGCTACGAGACCGCGGACGACCTCGTGCTGACCGACGTCAACTTCACCGTCCCCGGCGGGAAGATGTACGCCATCGTGGGCCCCAGCGGCTCGGGCAAGTCTACGGTGGTCAACCTCATCCCACGCCTGTATGACGTCAACGCGGGCAGCGTAAGCGTGGCGGGCGTGGACGTGCGCGACTTTGACCTCACCTACCTGCGGCAATGCGTGGGTGTGGTGACGCAGGAGGCGTACCTCTTCAACGGCACCATTCTTGACAACCTGCTCTACGCCAAGCCAGACGCCAGCATGGAAGAGATTGAGGCGGCGTGCCGCGTGGCCAACATCCACGACTTCATCGTGGCGCAGCCCGACGGCTACCAGACGCAGGTGGGCAACCGTGGCCTGAAGCTTTCTGGCGGCGAGAAGCAGCGTCTGTCGCTGGCGCGCGTGGTGCTGAAGGACCCCAAGATCCTGATTCTCGACGAGGCGACGAGCGCCCTTGACTCCATCAGCGAAAACGCCATCCAGGAGGCCCTCGAGCAGCTCATGGTTGGCCGCACGAGCATCGTGATTGCGCACCGCCTCTCGACCATTCTCAAGGCCGACAAGATCATGGTGGTAAAGGGCGGCGTCATTGCCGAGATAGGTACCCACGAGGAGCTGCTAGCGTTGGACGGCGTGTATCGCGAGCTGTACGAGACACAGTTCAGGCAGGTCATCCAGCACGAGCAGGCACCTGAGGGGCAGAGACGTGAAGACCTCGCCATCCAGGCGCTTTCCACCGAGCTCTCGGCGCGGGAGCTTGAGGGCGGCAACTTTGGCGACGTGCTCATGCTGATGCGCTCCAACCGGCAGTTCTATCGCCGGCTGAACGAGAAGCCCAACAAGGCGCAACTCACCAAGTTGATCACGGGCACGCCTGAGGAGGATGGCAAGGCGCATCTGGTTGGCTTCTACGACGAGGACGATGGCCTGGTGGCCGTAATGGACCTCGTGTGCGGCACGCCTGATGCAGCGGGGGCACTCATCAGGTGGTTTATGGTGGCGGCCGACAAGCAGCGGCAGGGTGTGGGATCCGCCCTCTTCGCCGACATGCGCGCGGCGCTCGCAGCACAGGGCTACACCCATCTTGAGCTGCAGATTCCTGAAGCCGCGGAAGAGGCGCGGGCGTTTTGGGACGCGCAGGGCTTCTCCCCCACCGGCAAGCGCGACGACTCGGGCCGCTATCCTGTCATCACCCTCGCACGAAACATTTGATGCAACTTCCGCCCTGACCCGAAATTGCACTGCGCGCCATGCAATTTCGGGTCAGGGCGGAAGTTGCATCGCAGCCCGTAAGCGTGCAGATGCAAACATGGCTTTACAAAAGTAAAGACATGTTCAACCCCGATGCTATACTTGACCCGTGGAAACAGAAAGTGAGGTCGTATGGCAAAACGGGTAACCATTCAGGACATAGCGGACGAGCTTGGCCTCTCGCGCAACACCGTGTCCAAGGCGCTCAACAACTCTGAGGGCCTTGCCGACTCAACTCGGCAGCGCATCATCCAAAAGGCCGCCGAGATGGGCTACAAGCAATTTGCCCTCTTCGGTCCTCCGACGGCTTCCCATCAGACCGAGAAGAGCCAACTGCTCTCGGCACTTGCCCCCGGAAAGACCGAGGTCGCCCTTCTCTCGACGGTGTATCTCGCAGCTCCGCACTTCTCGTCGCTGATGCTCGACGGCATCCAGCGCGAGCTCTCGCAGCTGGGTCTCACGCTCAACAGCCATCGCGTGACCTACGAAAACCTTGAAGAGCGCTCGCTTCCCATGACGCTCGACCTTAGTCGCGTTGCGGCAATCATCTGCATCGAGATGTTTGACCAGCCGTACGACGAGATGATTTGTGGCCTCGACGTACCTGTCCTCTTCGTTGACTGCCCTGCACGCGTTCACGGCGACATTCTGCCTTGTGACCATCTCATCATGGAGAACACCACGCAGGTCATGCGTCTCGTCAACATCATGCTCGAGCGCGGCTATGACCGCATCGGCTTCATTGGCGACTGGGAGCACTGCCAGTCGTTCTTCGAGCGCTACGCGGCTTTCCGTCTTGCCATGTTCCTTTCAGGCAAGCGTATCGACGAGCAATTCTGCCTCAAGAGCAACTACGTGGAAGACATCACGTCTCGCCTCGACAGCCTTGAGAAGATGCCCGATCTGTTCATCTGCGCAAACGACTTCGTGGCGCTTGACGTCATGCAGCTTCTTCACGAGCGTGGGCTGATCATTCCCGACGACGTGATGCTTGCCGGCTTCGATGACTCGGCCGAGTCGCGTCGCTCGGTACCGCAGCTCACCACCATCCACACCCATACCCAGATCATGGCATACACGGCCGTGCAGATCCTCCGCACACGCCTTGAAGAGCCCGACCTCGACTACCGACAGGCGTACACCGAGACTGAGCTCATCTTGCGAGCCTCCACCGAAAAGCGCCGTTAGACCTGGCAGACCTAAGGAGCAGACACGTGGCATTCTTCTCATACGAAGGCAAAGTCAGCCGTATCTTCATGAAGATCGCCTGGGCGTGCTACCTCAACCTACTGTGGGCTGTCTGCTCACTGCCGATCGTGACCATTGGCGCCTCCACCACCGCGCTCTACTCCGTCACGCTAAAGATTGCCGAAGACCGCGAGGGCGCCCTTGGACAGCAGTTCTTCCGCGCCTTTAAGGAGAACTTCCGCCAGGCCACCGTCATCTGGCTCATCCTGCTGGCCATCGGCATCTTCTTGGGAGTGGACATCTACGTGCTGTTCCATCTGAGAAACACCGCCAACGCCGCAATGGCCATCTTCTGGACCCTCATCCTTGCGATAGTGTTTGCCGCCTGCGTGGCATACACCATCGAGCTTATCTTTGTCTTCCCACTGGTGGCCAGCGTGGTCAACACTACCAAGGCCATGCTTATCAACGCGCTTCTCATTGGCACGCACTACCTCAACTGCACCATCGTAGTCTTTGCCATTCACTTTGCGATGGCGGTCGTGGCCATCAGGTTCTTTACGCCAATCCTGCTTCTGGGCGAAGGTCTGTGCGCCATCCTCAGCTCGTATCTGCTCTCCCCGGTCATCCGTGCCTGCTCGATCGATCCTAACAACAACCAGGTGGCTGACGCAGACGGCGGCGACCTCTCATGAAGCTGCCGGAGCACGAGCGCCAAGCTCACCGCGACGCGTTTCGGGCGATGAACCTGGCGCAAAAGACCGAATACATCTTTGCGTACTACAAGCTGCCGCTGGTGCTCATCCTCATTGCGGCCATTGCGCTGGGCTCGGTGCTGAAGTACCAGCTGACGCACAAGAACCCGCTGCTGTACGTGGGCATGGCAAACGTCTCTGTTGCTGAGGACGCGATGCCCGTGCTTGGCGAGGAGTTCGTGACCACACAGGGACAAAGCACCCGCAAGAACGAGGTCGTCATCTACCAAGACCTGTATCTGGTTGACCCCGAGCTATCGAGCGACCACCAGCTGTCGTACGCGTCACGTCTGAAGGTTCTGGCAACCATCGATGCGCAGGAGCTTGACGTGGTGCTGATGAGCAAGCAGTCGTATGACCTGCTCTCGCACAGCGGCTTTCTGCTTGACCTGACTACGCTGCCGTCGCCCCTTCCCCAGCGCCTCACGGACCTCGTGCGCACCAATGACGTCATCATCGAGGACAACCAGGTTGAGTTTGACCTTGGCGAGGCAGAGGCGTACGAGGCCGAGACCGAGCTGGTTTCGAATGCCTTTGAGGTAAGCGGCCTCGGACCGTTTGTGGGACTCACCGATGACATCTACCTGGGCATCATTGGCAACACGCCCCGCCTCGACACCACCCTCGCCTACCTGGAGCACGTCACGCAGTAACCAGTGAGACGCTGGGGGTAGCCCTCTTTGTTGCATATGCAACAAAGAGGGCTACCCCCAGCGTCTCAGCGAGATACAGGAATACGCAAACGCCCCGTCCCTCACGTGAGGGACGGGGCGTTCAGGAAGGAAGGGCCTTGCGTTTGGCCTTTAGAAGTCGTACTCCTTGCAGACCGGCTCGTTGGCGGCCACGGAAGCGGCGTCGTACCAGATGAGGTTGTTGCCGGTAGCCTTGTCGAAGAGCTGGATGAGGTCCGGCTGCGTGGTGAACTTCACCTCGGCGCCCATGGACACGTCGGTCTCAAGGCCGACGGTCGGGACGACCATAACGACCTCGTCCTCGTGAGAACGAGCGTGGATGTTGTACTCGGAGCCCATCATCTCGGAGACCTCGACCTTGGCGGTAAGCTCGCCCTCGCCCACGTGGATGTGCTGCGGACGGATGCCAGCCACGATGTCGCACGGCTGCTGGTTGTTCTGCTTCAGCGCCTTCTGCTGGAAGTCGGAGAGCTTGAACTTGACACCACGGATCTCGGCGTAGTACACGCCGTTCTCGAGCAGCAGCTTGCAGTTGTCGAAGAAGTTCATGACGGGCATGCCGATGAAGCCGGCGACGAACAGGTTGACGGGCTTGTTGAAGACCTCGACCGGCGTACCGATCTGGTTGACGTAGCCGTCCTTCATGATGACGATGCGGTCGGCAAGCGTCATCGCTTCGGTCTGGTCATGGGTAACGTACATGAAGGTGGTGTCGATGCGCTGACGGAGCTTGATGATCTCGGCGCGCA
>DJXA01000136.1:0-457 GCA_002449555.1 Atopobiaceae bacterium UBA7016
ACCGGCTACGACAGAGGTTTGGGTTGTCTGACAATCAGACGCCGACACCGGAGCCCATCATGAGCCCCGGCCATGACACTCTGGCGGTTGAGGCCCGCGAGGACTCCTACACCGACACCGGTTCCACGGCCCGCCTTGCCTGGGGTGCCCGCACCGACGTGGGACTCGTCCGCGAGCACAACGAGGACTCGTACCTCGTGCGCGCCCCGGTCTTTGCCGTCTGCGACGGCATGGGCGGCCACGCCGCCGGCGAGGTGGCCAGTTCCATCGCGGTCAACACCATTGCCGACAACGCACCCCAGCACGCCGACGACATTCTGCTTGGCGCCGCCGTGGAGGCGGCCAACGCCGCCATCATCAACGGCGCCCTCAACGGCGAGGGCAAGCAGGGCATGGGCTGCACGGCCACAAGCGCCCTCATCGAGGACGACCGCATGGCCATTGCCCACGTGGGCGA
>DJXA01000136.1:625-3835 GCA_002449555.1 Atopobiaceae bacterium UBA7016
GAGATTACGGCCGACGAGGCGCGCGTGCACCCGTCGCGCTCCGTCATCACGCGTGCCCTGGGCTCTGACCCCGACATGTACGCCGACCACTTCACCATTGGCGTCTCCACCGGCGACCGCATCATTTTGTGCTCCGATGGCCTGTCCTCGATGGTGGAGGACTCCGAGATCGAGGCCGTGGCCGTTTCGTCGGCAACCCCGCAGGCTGCGGCCGACAACCTCGTCAGCGCCGCGCTGACCGAGGGCGGCCACGACAACATCACCGTCATCGTGGTGGACATCCTGGACGATGGCTCAGTCGAGCAGCATCACCAGAACAGCCGCCGCGCGTTTCTTGGCGGTGCGCTCTTCACGCTGGTGGCGCTCGCCATCCTCATGACTATGGGCGCCCTTTTTGTGCGCCACTCGTGGTTTGTGGGCGCCAACGGCCGCACCGTGGGCATCTACCAGGGCATTCATGCCGACGTCTTCGGTCATCCGCTGTACAGCCTGGTCGAGACCACCTCCGTCGAGCTCAGCGACCTACCCGAGACGGTGGTCAAGAGCCTGAACGACGGCGTCGTGGTCTCTTCTGAGGCCGAGGCGGCCGCCACCGTCGAGAGCTATCGCGAGCAGATCGACGCCGACAAGACCGCGGCAGCCGAGGCAGCCGAGAAGGCCACCGAGGGTACCGAGCCCTCTGAGGCAACGCCCGTCACGCACGACGAGACGGCCGAGAGCTCGGCCCAGGCCGAGTCGAACCCTGCCTCTAAGGCCGGCGGACGCGTTAAGGGGGTGCGTGGCTAATGGAAGTCTTCCACGCTAACACCCGTCGCAACACCGAGCTTCTGCTGCTGATGCTGGGCGCGCTGCCCGTGACACTGCTCTATGCCATGTACCTCATGAACATGCAGGTAGCGCTCTCGTTCTCGTCGCTGAGCGTGCCGCTGGGGCTCTTTGCTGCGTTTGCCGTGGCGCACCTCGCCATCAGGCGTCTCGCGCCAGGAGCGGACCCGGCCATCCTGCCCATCACCTTCGTGCTTTCGGGCATCGGCATCTCGTTTGTCACGCGCCTGGCACCCAACCTAGCGCCCAACCAGCTGCTGTGGCTCTTCGTCTCGGTGGCCGCCATGGTGGTTACGCTCATCGTGGTGCCCAGCATCGACGACCTGGCCAGCTACAAGTACACCATCGGCATCGCCGGCGTGGTGCTGCTGCTTCTGCCGATGCTCATCGGCGACGAGAAGGGCGGCTCCAAGCTGTGGCTGTCACTGGGGCCGTTCTCGTTCCAGCCGGGCGAGATCGCGAAGATTCTCATCGTCCTTTTCTTGGCCTTCTACCTCGCGGAGAACCGCGAGATGCTCTCCGCCTCGGCCATTCGCCTGGGGCCGTTTGCCATCCCGCAGCCGCGCATGCTCGTGCCAGTCTTCGTGATGTGGGGCCTCTCGCTCTTGGTCGTAGTCTTCGAGCGCGACCTGGGCTCGGCACTCTTGTTCTTCACGTTCTTCGTGATCATGCTGTACGTAGTCACGGGCCGCGTGAGCTACGTCTTCATATCGTTTGCGCTGCTGCTTCTGGGCGGCTACGCCTGCTACCAGCTGTTCTCTCACGTGCAGGTGCGCGTGCAGATCTGGCTTGACCCGTTCAAGGACCCGTCGGGTTCGGGCCTGCAGATTGTGCAGTCGATGTACTCGCTTGCCGACGGCGGCCTGGTGGGCGTGGGCATCGGCAAGGGTCTGCCGCGCCTCATCCCCATCGTGGAGTCCGACTTCATCTTCAGCGCCATTGGCGAGGAGATGGGCCTGCTTGGCGGTGCCGCGGTGCTCATCCTCTTCATGCTCTTCGCGGTGCGCGGCCTTGCCACGGCGGCCCGCGCGAAGTCTGACTCGTCGGCCTTCGCGGCCGTCGGCCTCACCGCGGCCATCACCGTCCAGGCCATCATCATCGTGGGCGGCGTCACCAAGTTCCTGCCACTTACGGGCGTCACGCTGCCCTTCATGAGCCAGGGCGGCAGCTCGCTTCTGGCCAGCTTCATCATCGTAGGACTGCTTCTGCGCGCAGGCGACGAGGGCACCGGCCGCGAGACGCAGATCGAGATGACCCCCTCGCAGGGCGTGGTGGCAGCGGGCCTCGCCGGCCGCGTGCGTGCCGTGGTGCACGGCGCCCATGCGCGCGCGTCCTTCGGCATGGACACGCCCGAGTCTGGCGTGTTGGGCCGCGTGGCCCTCGGCAACCGCCTGACCAGGCTCATCACCACCTTTACGCTGCTCTTTGCCGCGCTCATCGCCAACCTGACGCTCATCCAGGTGGTGCAGGCGGACTACTATCGCAACCTGCCCATCAACAACCACACGCTCATTCGCAGCTCGCGCGTGCAGCGTGGGTCGATCATCACGTCCGACGGCGTGACGCTGGCCGAGTCCATCCTCTCTGAGGACGGTGACGGCAGCTATGTGCGCAGCTATCCGCAGGGCAACGTCGCCACCAACCTCGTGGGCTACGTCTCTATGCAGTACGGCGCGTCGGGCGTCGAGTCCGCCATGAACGACGTGCTCACGGGCCATGCCGACTACTCCAACTGGACCAACGCGCTCTACTCGCTGGCCGGCATCGACACGCCGGGCTCCACCGTGGTGCTCACCATCAACTCCAAGATGCAGGCCGCGGCTGAGGAGGCGCTTGCGGGGTATCGCGGCGCCATCGTGGTGCTTAACCCCAGCACGGGCGCCGTGCTGGCCGAGGCCTCCGCGCCTACGTTCAACTACGACAACATTGGCGAGTACATGGACGGCGAGGGCGGTGGCGGCGAGCTGATCAACCGCGCCACGCAGGCCCTGTACCCGCCTGGATCCACCTTTAAGACCATCACGCTGTCCGCCGCACTGGACAGCGGCGCGGCCTCGCTCGACTCCTCGTACTCGGCACCCGCGCTGCTGCCGGTCGACGACTCGCAGGTGACCAACATCCACGACGACGCGTGGGATTCGCTCACGCTGCGCGAGGCGCTCATGTACTCGGCAAACACCGTGTTTGCGCAGGTAGGCATGGACCTTGGCTCCTCCACCCTGGTGAGCTACGCGCGTGCCTTCGGGTACGGCACGCCGCTTGGCCAGGACTTCTACAGCGAGGCCTCGCTCATGCCCGTGCCTGAAGAAATGAGCACGTGGGAGACCGCGTGGGCGGCCTGTGGCCAGCCCGTGGGCGAGCACGCCTCCCCCGCCGGCCCGCAGA
>DJXA01000154.1 GCA_002449555.1 Atopobiaceae bacterium UBA7016
CTGGGGGCTACCCCCTCGGCGCACTTATACGATGGGCACCTCAACCACGCAGTCGCTGAGCGGCCACGAGCTGCAGGCGTGCAGGTAGCCGTGTTCCTTATCGGCCAGTCGTCGACCGTCGCCCAGCTCGGGCACGTACACCTCGCCGGAGATGAGCTTGCAGCGGCAGTATCCGCACGCACCGCTACGGCATCTCGTGCGGTTGGGGATGGCAGCACGCTCGAGCGCCACGGCGATGGGCTCAGTTGAGCGAGCAAGAATCACCTGCTCGTCAATGCCGCGACGTACCGTCAGCTTGTATGTCTCCATGCTGGCAGGGCCGGAATAGTCGTCGTTCTGTCGCGGGTCGCGCGGGCTGCCAAACACCTCCGTGCGAATGCGCCGCTCCGGCACGCCCAGGGACGCGAGCTCGCCCAGCACATAGCGATACATGGGCAGCGGCCCGCACACAAAGTAGCTGGTGTTTCCATCGGCGGGCATGCCCTGCGAGTACAGCATGATGAGGTCCGCGCTCAGAAGACCACGCTGGCAGTTGGCCGGCAGCTCGTCTACCTCGCCAGATATGACGTGCACGACACGCAGGCGGCTGCAGCTACGCGCCAGCTGGTCAAGCTCGTCCTTGCAGATGATGTCGTCCGGCGAGACCGATCCGTACAGAATGGTGAGGTCGCAGTCCAGCGTGCCGTGCGCAATCTCGCGCGCCATAGAGATGAACGGCGTGATGCCACTGCCGCCGGCAAGGGCCACCACGTGCTGCGCATCGCGCAGCGGCTCGTAGAAGAACTCGCCAAACGGCAGGTGCGCCACAAAGCGGTCTCCGGGCTTGACGAGGCCGTACAGCCAGTTGGCGACAAAGTTCTCGCCCTTCTTGCCGTCGCGCACCGTGATCTGAAACATCGAGCGCTCGCCCGCGCGCGCCTCAAATGGCGCACTGCTGATGGAGTACGGGCGCGATGTCAGCGTGCGAACAACGCGCAGGTCAAGGGACACGTACTGCCCTGCCTGGAAGGGCGGCAGCACGTCTCCGTCCACCGGCTCAAACGTGAGGCGCCGCGCGGTGGGCGAGACGTCCTCAACGCGCGTCACCTGCACGCGCGTCGCCGCGGGATGCAGCTCCTGCGCCAGCTCGCGGATGTGGTCGTGATAGAGGTTCTCGGGGCTCGCGTTGGCAATCAGCTCACGGCGGGCCTCCGTCACGCGGGCGGCCCCCTGCACGTCGCGCAGGAATCCGTTGATTCTCATCGCGCACCCTCCTTTTGGGCCTCATCCATCCAGGTGAGGATTGCCTTGGCGGCAATCTTTCCGTTGTTGATGTTGCAGGCCATGCCGTCACCAACCAGCTGGTGCGACGCACAGCCCACGAGGCCGCCGATGTACTGGTCTTGCTCGAAGTCTTCCAGGCGCGCCACCACGGAGTTGTCCATGCGGTGCTGGTATCCGTAAATGCCGCCCTGGTAGTTGCCGGTAAAGTGTGAGATGGTGACCGGCGTCTCCACCTCGATGTCAATGATGTGGTCGCGCAGGTTGACGCCCAGCTGGCGGCTCACCTTGTCAATCATCTCACCTGCGATGCGGCGCTTGTCCTCGAAGTAGCTGTCGGCCGTGACGCCGTCAAAGCACTCGGGCAGCGGCAGCGTGGTGATGGAAAGCGAGGTGCGCCCCTCGGGTACGCCCTCGGGGTTGGCATAGTTGAGGCAGATGGTGGTGAGGTAGTCCCAACCGCCCAGCTGGCGGCCTTGCTCCCAGAAGCGGTCGGTGGAGTACGGGCCGTCGCACGAGAAGACCGAGTAGCCGTGGATGTTGAGGTCCTCTGGCGGTGCGTCAAGCTGCAGCACCACCGAGAAGCACGACACGCTCATGGGCATGGCGTTGGCATACTTCCGCGCGATGGTGGGGACCTCGGACTGTGGCTCGATCATGCGGCCGTACACCACGTTGGGGTAGGGGGCTGAGGCCACGTAGTCGCAGGCAATCTCGTCTCCGCGGGCGGTGCGCACGCCCACCACGTGGCCGCGACGCACCAAGATCTTCTCCACCTCTTGGCAGCACTCGTACTGCACGCCCAGCTCGCGGCAGCGTTCGGCCATGGCCACGGACATCTCGTGCGAGAAGCCACGCGCCACATAGCTGCCGCCCATGAAGTAGTCCGCCATGAGGAAGGCGTAGATGGTGAAGGGCAGGCTGCTGAGCGGCTGGCCCACATAGATCCAGTACGCCGAGAGGATCTTCTTGACGTCTTCGGGGAGCTTGACGTACTTGTCGATGACCTCGCGCGCGGAGTAGCCGGCAGTCTTGGCTAGCGCGCCGTGCTTGGCGAGGGTCTCCAGCTTCGAGATGGTGTGCTCGTTGAGGTACAGCACGCTCTCGTACACCTTGCGGCAGAGCTCGAGCAGCTTGTTGACCTGCTTGCGCGTGCCGGGATAGATAGCCTCAATCTCGTCCGCGCAGACCCAGGTGCCGTTGGCGCGGCGCCCGGCGTGAAGCTCGATATCGATGCCGTCTGCGGGGGCTGTGAGGCGATAGGCCTCGGGCACGCGCAGCCAGTTGATGGCCACGCCCAGGCTGTCGAGGTAGTCGCGGATGAAAAGCGGGTCTTCTGAGGGGCCGATGGACATCATCTCATGGAGGGTTGCCTCCATCTCTACGCCGCCGCGCACAAAGCTGGTGGCGATGCCGCCCGGCAGGTTATGCCGCTCCAGTACGAGTACGTCCTTGCCCGCGCGGGCGAGGCTCATGGCGCAGCTCATTCCGGCGAGCGCGCCGCCGATGACCACCACGTCGTACTTGTCTTTGAAGAATGCCATACGGCCTCCCTCGTTAGTTGTTGCGTATGGGATGATTATGCCCGATATGGCAGACGCAATTTTGGAGTCAGGGACCGAAATTGCGTCAACGCAATTTCGGTCCCTGACTCCAAAATTGCGTCGTGGGCGGTGAAAGGGGAGTGCGATGCGGCAGGCGGTTGTGGGCATCATGGCGCACGTGGACGCGGGCAAGACCACGCTGGCCGAGGCACTGCTCTACCATGCGGGCGCCATTCGCGTGCGGGGTCGGGTCGACCACGGAGACTCCCACCTTGATACCGACGCCATGGAGCGCGCCCGCGGCATCACCATCTTCTCGTCGCAGGCGGAGCTGAGCTGGGGCGACGTGCATCTTACGCTGCTTGACGCGCCGGGCCACGTTGACTTCTCCGCCGAGGCAGAGCGCGTGCTGCAGGTGCTGGACTACGCCATTTTGCTGGTGGGCGCCAACGACGGCGTGACCGGCCACACCAAGACGCTCTGGCGGCTGCTTGAGCGCTACGGCGTGCCCACAGTGCTCTTTGTGAACAAGATGGACCTTGCGCATGCAGAGCGGACCGAGCTGCTGGAAGAGCTGTCGTCGCGCCTGTCAGACGGTTGCGTGGACTTTGGTGACCCGTCTTCTGAAGCGCTGCACGAGGCAGCCGCGGCAACG
>DJXA01000132.1 GCA_002449555.1 Atopobiaceae bacterium UBA7016
GCGTGAGGATGACGCCCACGGTGTCAGACTTCTTGGTACGCAGGATGCGCGCGTTGGCCGAGGGTACGTAGCCGGTTTCCTCGATGGCGGCGGCAATACGCTGCCGCTTCTCCTCCGAGAGATAGCCCCCGTTGAGGTAGCGGGACACAGCCGCGCTGGAGACGCCCGCAAGCTCCGCGACTTCCCTGTTGGTCATTGCCCCGCCTTACCTTTCGTTTTGCCTTCGGTTGAGTTTACCTGACGTACAGTGCTTGCGCATGTCGGAGAACTCAGCGAGTGGAAGTGCGGACATAAATCTCGTAGCCCATCTTGAGCTCCCGAGACTTGGGTACGCTTGCTTGTTCGATTGAGCTGATCAGCATATGGGCGGCGGAGCTCCCGCTCGATTTGTAGAAGAGGCGAGCTGTTGTGAGGGAGGGGGAGACGATTCGCGAGAACTCGGAGTCACCGACGCCTGAGACCTGCACCTCTTCGGGAACGCGATGGCCGTACTCACGCAGACAGGTGAGGGCGCCAAAAGCTATGGTGTCGGTCGCGCAGACAATAGCGTCGCATTCTGGGGCGCAGTCCATGATGCTTTCGCAGCAGAGATATCCGGACTCCGGTGTGAATGTGCCTACCACCTGCAGGTCTTCGCGTGCCGTGATGCCCGCCTCCGCGCAGGCATCAAGAAAGCCTTGGTGGCGCATCTGACCAGCGGACACGTCCTTTTCAGTCACGCCGATATAGGCTGGACAACGGCTCCCCTTCAGTGTGATGCGCGCAACGTCTAAGGATGCATGGTAGTCGTCGTGATACACGCACGCTTGCCCCTCGACGTGTTGACCTAACACAACGATAGGTACGCTCATCGATGAGAACGCCTCCATATGTGCTTTGGTGATGATGGTCGCGAGCAGGATGACGCCATCCACATGGTTTTTCTCGGAAAAGGTACTGAGATAATCCACCTCACGCTGCTCGTCATTGTCAGTGTCGGCAAGCAGGATCTGATAGCCATGAGGAGTGAGTGTCTCAGTGATGCCAGCCACCATGCGGCTGACCGACTGCGAGTTGATCTTGGGGATGATGACGCCTACGAGGTTGGTTCGACCGGTGCGCAGCTGCTGAGCCTGACGCGAGGGAACGTAGCCCGTTTCCTCGATGACGCGGGCAATCTCCTCGCGTTTTGCCTGGCTGACGTAGCCGTTATTGAGATAGCGCGAAACCGTGGCACGCGATACGCCCGCAAGGCGAGCGATTTCATTGATGTCCATATGTGCCTCCCTACGTGGAAGGATAGCAGCATTCACTTTTTGTAAAGCAAGAAATGGCAGGTACAATGGATGAACGCTACGTCAGGAGGGTTTCATGGCACTGAGATATGACACCGCACGGTTCGAGGCATCGTATGGGTCGGCAGAGCAATTGCCCGAGCCGACGACGCCAGAGGTCTCGTTTGTGGGACGGTCCAACGTGGGCAAGTCGTCGCTGCTCAACCGTTTGGTGGGCCGCAAGGCACTTGCCAAGGTTTCGAGCACGCCGGGACGCACGGCTAACGTGAACTTCTTTGACGTGGACGGTGTCAGCTTTGTTGACCTGCCCGGATATGGCTACGCGAAGGTCTCGAAGAACGAGCGCCAGCGCTGGGCCGACCTGATTGGCGGCTACTTTGAGCAGGAGCGCAGCTTCAATCTCGTGGTGGCCCTGGTGGACATTCGTCTTGAGGCACAAAAGATCGACCGCGAGATGCTGGAGTTCCTGAAGGAAGAGGAGCTGCCGTTTGTGGTGGCGCTCACCAAGGCCGACAAGCTCAGCAAACCAAAGCAGCAGCATCAGGTGGCCGTGCTCTCGAAGCAGCTGGGTGTTCCGCGTAGCCAGATGGTGGTCACCTCGGCCGAGACGGGCCTGGGCATTGACGAGCTGCGCCGCCGCATCGAGGACGCTTGCCTGTAGACGGTTCTAAATGAGAGCTTTCCGAAAGCGTTTTCAAGATTGTGTGGAGAGCTGAATGGGGAGGATGGAAGCGCGCGTGGAATGGGTATCAGATGATTGACGGCGGATGAAACCGCCCGACAGATTCGCCTTCCTTCCTTGCGCGCCGCCCGTACCCTTCCGCGGGCGGCGCACCCTTTTGTCGCGACCTAGAATTCTGCGTCGATGCGGCGGATCAGCTCTTCCTTCAGCGCGTCGCTCGCAAAGGCCGAGCGCGCGGCGTTGACCAGCAGCTTGTGGATGTGGTCGTTGGAAAGCCCAAAGATGCCTGCCATCAGCAGGAGCTCGCGCCGCACGTCGGTGACTGACACGCCCATGTTGTCGGAGTTGACCGTTACGGTTACCCCGCGGTCAAGCAGGCTCATCAGGGGAAACTTCGCGTAGTCGTCGATGGCCGAGGTCTGGAGCTCGCTCGTGGGGCACATCTCAAGTGCGATACCCTCGCGTGCCAGGCGCTCTACCAGCACATCGTCCTCGATGGCACGGATGCCATGGCCGATGCGCTGGGCGCCAAACTCCAGTGCCGCGTATACGCTTTCGGGTCCGTCGGCCTCGCCCGCGTGGATGGTGAACGGCACGCCCAGCTCGCGAGCCAGCGCAAAGACGTCGGCGTAGTCGGCGGTGGGGAAGAGTGCCTCTGCGCCGGCAAGGTCCAGCGCCACCACGCCCTGCCCTAGGTACTCGGCGGCAAGACGCACGGTCTCGAGGTTGGCCTCGCGCGTGTCGTCTCCGCGCATGCAGCACAAAATGACGCCCGCCTCAAAACACGAGCGGCTCAGCCCCTCAAGCACGGCCTCCACCGCTTCGCGCTGCGACAGTCCGCGCGCTCCGTGGCGCTGCGGCGCAAAGCGGATCTCTGCATAGAGGTAACCCAGCTGGGCCAGCTCTTCCTGCAGGAGGTACATGCACTCGCTCAGCTGCTCGCGTGTCTCAAGGAGCTCGGCCGTGAAGTCAAACTTGGCCAGGTATTCGTTGAGGTCGCGGCAGTCAGCGGTGACCGAAAGGCGCTTGCCCAGTGCCGCGTCGTCTTCGGTCAGCGTGCGCCCGTCAAGCTCGGCAAGGCGCCGGGCCATGGGCACAGAGACGGACCCATCCAGATGAAGGTGCAGGTCTATGAGACAGTTTTGATCAAGCGTTGCAGAGGCCTCGGCCATGGTGTGTGTCCTTTCGCATCAGGTTTTGATGCAGCATGGTACACCATGGATGGCCTGCGCAGGCCCAGCCGCGTAGCTACTCCTGTGGTTTGCGGAGCCGCGCGACCATTGATGCGACGCCCAGCGCAAACACGATAAGGTCGTCAAGCTGGCCAAGCCCAACCATCGCGTCGGGGATGACATCAGTGGGAAGCAGCATATACAGGGCCACGATAATGAGCGTAACGATGCCCTTGGTGCGATTTGAGAGGCTGGACTGCTCGTTCATGGGCGCCTCCTTTGTGCGCAATCAAATCCAAGCGCAGTATACCCACGCGAAAGACGCCGCAAACACGTTAAAAATGGGCT
>DJXA01000228.1 GCA_002449555.1 Atopobiaceae bacterium UBA7016
GGGCCGCCGGGGCGGGGCAGCGGGGCTGCGAGTCTGCGAGTCGCTAAGCTACGCCCAGATGAAGTTCTCCTTGCCGGCGCCCACCTCAAAGTGATAGCGAACGATGCCTAGGTCAACCTTGGTCTGGATACCGCGCGGCGCGGTTGCCTGCACGCGCATCGGCTCGCCCTCGACGCCTGGATGCACCAGCGTGAAGCGGAACCTCTGCTGGTTCATGGCCGTGGGCGCGAGCAATGCGGCCGCAACGCCGTTGGCAAACCACTCGGGAACCTCGCCGTCGGCACGCGCCACCTTGCTCGCGTCAACCGAGCGATGCGCTGCGCCCTGCGTGGCGCCGTAGCCTAGCGCGATCATGATGATGAGCCGCTCCCCTACCGCCAGCTCGAAGTGCGCCGCACGCTTGGAGAACGTCAGCGCCACCCAGCACGTGTTCAGCCCCAGCGTCTGCGCCAACAGCACGAGCTTCTCGCCGTAATAGCCGGCCAGCTCCTCAGCCTCGGCGCCCTTCGGCCCGCAGATGGCGAAGTAGTTGCTCACACCGCGAAACTTGCCGTAGTGCGCAAGCCCCTTGCCAAACGCGCCCGGCTCGTTGGTCACCAGCTGAATGTGCAGGCCAGACGCCTCATTTGCCTCGTCCACCGCAGCCTGCAGCGTAGCCACCACGTCGTCCGCCAACGGCCGGTCCTCGTACTGCCGCACCGAGTGCCGCGCGACAATCGCCTCGAGTTCCGTCATGCCTTCCCCTTCCCACTTATTTGCATAACACTAGTTCGCGCTCAAAGTATACTCATCTGCCGTGAATTGCATAGTCAACCTGCCAAGTAGGATTTAGAATGGAGCCACGCAAGAACCCCAACCAAAGGAGATTGACATGGCAGCAGTAGATGAGGTCTTTGACCTGCTCAAGGCCGCGGGCACCTGGTACCTGGCCACCGTTGACGGCGATCAGCCGCGCGTGCGCCCCTTCGGCGCCGAGAACGTGTACGACGGCAAGCTCTACATCCAGACCGGCCTGGTAAAGGACGTTGCCAAGCAGCTGCAGGCCAACGGCAAGTTTGAGGCCAGCGGCATGGTCAAGGGTGAGTGGTTCCGCATCAACGGCGAGCTGGTGTACGACCCCGCCGACGAGCCCACCGCCGCAATGCTCGAGGCCAACCCCTCGCTCAAGCGCATGTACGCCGTGGGTGACGGCAACACCGCCGTGTTCTACATCAAGAACGGCGTCTGCACCGTGTACAGCTTCACCGCCGCGCCGCGCGTGATTGAGTTCTAAACACAGGCAGCCACCGCACAAAAGGGACAGGCCCGCATGGGGAATGCTCCATGCGGGCCTGTCCCTTTTGGGACGTTGTACCATGCGTTAGCGCTCAGCCAGCTCCTCGCCCATGAGCAGGCCCATCACGCTGGCCATCATCAGGCCGCGCGTCCAACCCGAGCTGTCGCCCAGGCAGTGCAGGTTGGCCACGTTGGTGTCCAGATGCTTGTCCATGCGCACGCGGTTGCTGTAAAACTTCAGCTCCGGCGCGTAGAGCAGGGTCTCCTCGGCCGCAAAGCCGGGAACCACCTGGTCAACCAGCTTGATAAACTCCACGATGTCGGTCATCGCGCGGTACGGCATGGCACTGGTGATGTCGCCAGGCTCGGCGTCGGGCAGCGTGGGCACCACGTTTGAGCGGCTCAGCTCCTCCTGCCACGTGCGCTTGCCGTCAAGGATGTCGCCGAAGCGCTGCACCAAGATGTGCCCGTCGCCCAGCATGTTGACGAGCTGCCCCACCTGCGTGGAGTACGCGATGGGCCGGTCAAACGGCTCGCGGAAGTGCTGCGTGGCCAGCACGGCCAGGTTGGTGTTGGCGCTTTTGCGGTCCTTGTAGCTGTGGCCGTTGACCACGGCGAGGCCATGGTCGTAGTTCTCCTGGCTGACGAAGCCGCCGGGATTCTGGCAGAACGTGCGCACCTTGTCGCGGAATGGGTTGGGGTAGCCCACGAGCTTGCTCTCGTAGAGCACGTTGTTCACGTCCTCCATGATCTCGTTGCGCACCTCGACGCGCACGCCCATGTCCATGGGGCCGCTTTCGTGGTCGATGCCGTGACGCTGGCAGAGCTCGTCCAGCCACGCGGCACCGCGGCGACCGGTGGCGATGACGGTGTGCGACGCGCGGATCTCGAACGGCTCGGACGAGGCCTTGCCCGAGTGGTCCGCGACCACCGCACCCACGCACCGCTTGCCCTCCGGGCCCTCCTCCACCAGCACGTCAATGCACTTATGCTCGAAGAGGATGGTAACGCCCGCGTCAATGAGGTGCTGCTGGATGCTGCCGTAGATCTGTTGCGAGCGCTCGGTACCCAGGTGGCGAATGGGGCAGTCCACAAGCTTCAGGCCCGCGCGGATGGCGCGGCGGCGAATCTGCGCGATGCCCTCGGGGTTCTCCACGCCCTCAACGTGCGGGTCCGCACCAAAGCGCAGGTAGATGTCGTCACAGCGGCCGATGGTCTCTTGCGCGAGGTCTGCGCCGATGAGCTCGGGCAGGTCGCCGCCTACGTCACAGCTGAGCGAGAGCTTGCCGTCAGAGAAGGCGCCGGCGCCGCTGAAGCCCGTGGTGATGCGGCAGGGTCGGCAGCCCACGCAGTGGCCCACGCGCTCTTTGGGGCAACTGCGGCGTTCGATGGGAAGGCCGCGGTCAAGCAGGGTGATGTGGTGCGTGTCGCCCTTGCCGAGCAGGCCGAGCGCGGTAAAGATTCCGGCGGGGCCAGCGCCGATGATGAGGACGTCGGTAGTCATGAGGTCTCCTTTCGTACGCTCTTAGCGTACCCCAAATCAGACGGAACGCACGTCTCACTCACGTGGCAGAATGGTCATGCTGAAGGGAGGACGCATGAACGCTGAAGAGATTCGCTGGACGCTGGAGCACTTCGCCGCCCCGCGCAGCGGCGCCGCGGTGCTTGTGCCGTTGGTGCCTGGCGCGGACGGGCTTGAGGTGCTGCTCGAAGTGCGCGCCCGCACGCTGAGCGTCCAGCCGGGCGAGGTCTGTCTGCCCGGCGGCGGCATCGAGGCGGACGAGAGCCCACTTGACGCGGCCATCCGCGAGACCTGCGAGGAGCTGCTCGTACGGCCCAGCCAGATTGACGTCCTCGGTTCGCTCGGCACCTTTGACGGCCCGGGCGGTCGTGCACTGCATGCCTTCGTCGCCACGCTGACGGGCTACGGGGGAACCTACTCCCTCGCCGAGGGGGAGCGCGCGTTCACGCTCCCCCTCAGCTGGCTGCTTGCCCACGAACCCGACGTCTACCAGGTGGAATACGCGCCAAGCTTCCCCGAGGACTACCCCTGGGAGCTCGTCCCCGGCGGCCGCAGCTATCCTTGGCGCGCCCGCAAGAGCGACGTGCCCTTCTATCGCGGCACCGACCCGCTCGTCTGGGGAGCTACCGCCCGCGTGCTCAGGCGGCTGGCCCAAGCACTGCGCGGCAAGCAGGCTTAAGCCACCGGCTCGCCCTTGCGCGGGCCAGGCTCAAAGCCTTCGAAGATGCCCACGCCACCTGCCTCCTCGACCTCGGCAAGCTCGGCCGGACTCTTGATGGTCCACGTCACCAGACGAGCGCCAAGCATACGGCACGCCAGCCACACCGCCACGCGGCGGCGATGGTCGTGCCGGTACGCCACAAAGTCCGGCCGGGCAAACACGTTGTACAGCAGCGCCCCGTGCGTCGCCCCGCGAACAAAGCCCAGGTCAGAGTCCTTGTCACGGAGGAAGTTCTCCGAAAGCTGGCCGCGCACCACCTCGGGACGGTTGCGCCGCAGCCACCACAGCACGCGCGGGTCGAAGCTCTCCACGCAATATGGCACCTCATGAGCGTCCAGCAGCTCCATCACGCGCCGCGTGAGCTGGGCATAGTTGTCACCGTGCGTCTTCAGCTCAACCACCAACGGTGGGCACGGACCAGCTCCGCTCTCGTACACGTCGAGCACGGACGCAAACGTGGGAATTCCCTCACGCGTACCAAAAAGCCGCAGGTCAGATAGCTCAGCCAGGGTCTTGTCCTCAACGATGCCCTCCACGCCGCACGCGCGCTGCAGCCGCGAGTCGTGGATGACCACCAGCTGATCGTCGGCCGTCAGGTGCACGTCCAGCTCGGAGCCATAGCCCCACTCGCGCGCCAGGCGAAACGCCGCAAGCGAGTTCTCGGGCGCCGGCGTCCGGTTGTCATGCAGCCCGCGGTGCGCGTAGCGATAGCTAGAGAGCTCCTCCCACGTTGTCGCAACGTCCTCGTCCCCGCGTCGGGGTGCCACAAGCGCGCATGTCCCAGCCGCAAGGCCGGCAGCAACGCCCGCGGCCGCAAAGCCAACCTTCGCCAAACGCGCAACCTTGCCCATGGAGCCTCCCATCAGGAATCGAACAGCCCCATGATACGCCTCCCACGCCGCGTGCAACGCGGGTTCGGAACCCGTGTTGCAAATGGGACATGGGTTCGGAACCCGTGTCCCACCTGCGCCTTGTTGACGTGGAGGCAGCCTTCTGCCACACTGTTTCCCTGTGAACGTCCGCCTGCCCGCAGGCGGCGACATAGTCGGAGGGTCCGAAGACCGGAGAAGACGCGCCGCCAGGCTCGCTCTCTTCGGCCTTTTGTTTTAGGAGCATCGTTTCATGGCCGAGCTTGACCAGTCACATGAAGAGGAGTTGCGCAGGCTGTACCTGCACACGGCACCCACGCGCCTGTTCTTTTTGGCGGCCGCGCCCGGCGCCGTGTCCATGCTGGCGTCCGCGCTCTACGACGTGCTTGACGGTGTCATCGTGGGGCAGCTGCTGGGTTCGACGGCCTTCGCCGCGGTGAACCTCGCCATGCCGTTCGTCATCCTCGTCTTTGCCGTGGGCGACCTCGTGGGCGTAGGCTCGTCGGTGCCCATCGCCATCGCCTTGGGCGCAGGCGACGAGGAGCGTGCAAACAACGTGTTTACCTGCGCGGTATTGGGCATCTTGCTGTTGGGAGCGGCGTTCGGCGCGGCGCTTTGGGCTGCGGCGCCCGCCATCATGGCGGCGCTCGGTGCCACGGGCCAGCTGGCCGAGGACGCCGTCATCTTCCTGCGCGTCTACGCTCTTGGCTCACCCGTAAGCTCACTCATGTTTGCGATCGACAACTTCCTGCGCATCTGCGGCCGCATCCGCGGAAGCCTCTACCTCAACCTGTTCATGGCGATGCTGGGCGCCGTGGTGGAGTTTTCGCTCGTGTTCTTCTTCCACATGGGCGTGGGCGGCGCCGCGCTGGGCTACTCGTTTGCCCTGGGCTTCAGCGCGCTGGTGGGCATGGTGCCCTTCATGATGGGGCGCCTGCAGCTGCGCTTTGTGAAGCCGCACTTCTCAGGCACGCTTGCGCGCGAGATTGCCAACGCGGGCATGCCGGCGTTTCTCAACAACGTTGCGGGCCGCGTGACCTCGGTGCTTCTGAACGCGGCCCTGCTTGCACAGGGCGGCGAGGACGCCGTGGCCGTCTACGGCGCGCTCATGTACGCGAGCGGCGTGGTGTTTCCGCTGCTCTACGGCACGTGCGACGCGCTGCAGCCGGCCGTGGGCTACAACCTAGGCGCCGGTCGCGTCGACCGCGTGGTCAAGATCGAGAAGCGCATCTTTGCGGCGTGCGCGGCCATCTCGGTCTCGCTCTCCGTGGCGATGCTCCTCTTCCCGCGCGAGCTGACGCTGCTCTTCATGGTCGACGCATCCGAGTCCATCCTCGCCATGGCTGGCCCCGCCTTCAAGATCTTCTCTCTGGCGTACTTCCTGCGGTGGCTGCCCATGTGCACGCAGTCGTTCTACACCGCCATCGAGCGCTCGAAGCCCGCGTCGCTGTTCTCGCTCTTCTCCGTGCTGGTGGCACCGCTCGTGGCACTCGTGCTGCTGCAGCCGCTGGGCCTGAACGGCCTGTGGCTCAACCTCCCCGCCGCGACCATCGCGAGCACCGTGGTAGCCGTGGTCATGCTCGTCAACCTGCGCCGCGACCTCCGCAATGGCCGCTAAAAACGCAATTTAGGTCCCTGACTCCAAAATTGCACTGATGCAATTTTGGAGTCAGGGACCTAAATTGCGTTTACAGGAGGGCGGCGCGAAGAGCGGAGACGTTGCCGTCGAAGTGCCAGCCCTGCATGCCCACACGGCGGGCGCCTTCAACGTTCTTCTCCACGTCATCCACGAAGACGCACGTCGCTGCATCCAGCTGGTACCGGTCAATAAGCCGCTGGTAGATGGCAGCATCGGGCTTCACCACATGCTCGGCCCACGAGACTACGATACCGTCGAAGCACTCGTAGCCCGGCAGCGTGTGCTTGTACTGCTCGAAGGAATCCGCGGCGTTGGAGAGCACGTAGATGCCATAGCCCGCAGCCTTCAAATCGTGGATGAGCTCGTCCATGCCCTCGATGACGTCGCGCTTTTCAAACCAGCGAAACACGAGGTCATCCACGGTGGCGTGAAGTCGCTTGGGCAGCTGCGCTTTCGCCGTCCAGGCAACGGTCTCGCCGCTCACGGCACCGGCGTCGGCCCATGCCCACTCCTGCGAGCCAAACACCACCCGCGAAAGCAGCTCGGCGTCCTCGTCGTTCTCGGCAAAGCGGCGCGCGTACAGCAGCGGCTCCCACTTAAGCAGTACGCCCATGTCGAACACCACGTTCTCGATCTTCTTCAAAGCCCTCACGTCCATCCATCCAGACGGGACTCAGGTGTCAGGCACCTCAGTCCCGTCGCTACAGCAGGTATAGCTGCACCATCAGCGGCATCGTCACGATGCTGACCAGCGTCGTCATTACGGAAAGCGCACTCGCGTACTCCGGCTCCTTGCCGTACAGCTGCGCAAACTGCGTCACCGTAGTGGCCGTGCAGCTCATCACCGCAAGCATGGGCACCATGAAGATCTTCTCCCCATCCGCGACGAGCGCCGCCACGCCGCTCAGCCTGAAGAGCAAGATTATGACCAGCGGAAACACCACCATCTTGGTGAGCACCACCACCATGTAGCCCGTCGCGTAGATCACGTAGCGCTCGCCCAGAACTCTCAGCACAATGGGAAGGATGAGGTTGCCCGCGTTGGAGTACGTCACGCTCGCGCGCTCCACCACGCTTGCACCGGTCAGCCGCGCGAAGAGCGTGCCCAGCGCGTACATCATGAGGTTTGCCACCAGTGCCACCGCAAACACGAGCGCAAGTGAGCGCGCAAGCTCGCTCGTCAGCTCCACCTCAAACGCCGTCAAGAACGAGGCCGGCGTCACCAGAAACAGCGTGACGGCGGACAGGCCACGCGCATCCTTGGCATGGATGAGCCCCACCCGCGTGGCCACAAAGCCCGCCAGCAGAACGATGAAGAGCTCAAGAATCTTTTGAGCAAGAAGCAGGCTGATCATGCCAAGCCTTTCGTGTACACGGTTGGTGTCCATATGGTAGCGCTGCCAGGCGCTCTGCTACCATGGCGTGCGAACCCTACGCATATGGAGATGCCCATGATTAAGCTTGTGCTTTGCGACATGGACCTCACGTTGGTCCCGCGCCCGCACCAAACCGTCACGCCACTTGGCCTCGCCGCCATTCACGACCTCTTGGACCAAGGCGTCTACGTGGGAGCCGCGAGTGGCCGCGGCATCCCTGACCTGCGCGTTCAGTTTGCAGGTGACGAGGCGTGCGTGCGTACCGCCGTGGCGTCAAACGGATGCCAGGTCATGGCCGACGGCGAGCTCATCTGCCACAACCCGCTGCCCCGCGAGGAGCTTGAGGCGGCGCTTGAGGTGGTGCGGCGGACGCCCGGCTGCTTCTTCACGGCGGACCTCGACGGCGTGCGCGGCGTGGTGGGCGGAACACCGGAGGAGGTGCAGCGCCGCTTCAGCGCTTCGAAAGACATCACGTTCGCGTTCTTGGACACCTTCCCCGCAGGCGATCTGGTCAAGGTAAACATCACGTTTGAGGAGGGCATCGCCGATGCGCACGAGGTAGTGGCACAGCTGCAGCCGCTCTGTTCGTCCATCGACTTCTGCATCCTTGACAAGCACGTGGCCGACCTCATGCCACGAGGCTGGAGCAAGGCGCGCGGCGCACAGGCGTTGCTTGACCACTTCGGACTCACCCCCGATGAACTGCTCGTCTTTGGCGACTCGGAGAACGACCTGCCCCTTGCGCAGGCTTTCCCGCTGAGCGCCGTGGCCATGGCAAACGCCATCGCCCCCTTGCGCGAAGTTGCTCGTTGGCACATCGGCCCGTGCTTTGAGGACTCATGCGCCAAGGCGCTCCAGGAGCTGGCCGATGCTCAGCGCGCTGGACGCGAGCCCACATGGATGTCTGACGAGGCCAACGCGGCGGCACTACACCGCGCGATGACCGACCCAACCGTTACCGCCGAAGCCGCCCACAACCTCTGGAAGGTCAACTAGCCGCCGCCACTCCCTGTGGGACAGAACCTCCGGGCAACAATCGCGCAGTGGCGTACAATCAGCTGTGCACGTCTCATCCAGCAAAGGAGCTCCCATGAAGATTCGCGGCACCAACCTCGGCAACTGGCTTGTTCTTGAGAAGTGGATGGGCGCAAGCCCCCTCGCAACGGCCGAAAGTGAGGACGACCGCGGCCTCATCGACGAGTTCGCCCCCGAAGACCTCGCCCTCGCGCTCGAGCGTCACCGTGCCACCTACAT
>DJXA01000129.1 GCA_002449555.1 Atopobiaceae bacterium UBA7016
GCACCGGCACGCTGATGCCGCAGTTGCCGGCAATGTTGTTTGAGATGGTGAAGACGTCGGCAAGGTAGAGAGCCGCTGGGTCAGAGATGGCGCCGTGCTGCCACGCTACCGTCGGGCTCGCCGGCATCAAAATGGCATCCACCCGCCTGAACGCGCGCTGGTAGTCGGCCGTGATGAGCGTGCGAATCTTCTGCGCGGGCAGATAGTACACATCGTAGACGCCGCTTGCCAGCAGGTAGGCACCCAGCATCTGGCGCCGCTTGGCCTCGGGGCCAAACCCGTGCGCACGTGAGCGGGCCGTCTGGTCCGCCAGCGTGGCGCAGCCCGGCTCTTGGTAGCCGTAGCGCACGCCGTCGAAGCGCGCGAGGTTTGAGAACGCCTCGCACGAGGCGATGACGTAATAGGCAGAGATGGCAGAAGCCATGTTGGGCAGATCAACCTCAACGATATGCGCGCCCGCGGAAACCAGCCGCTCGGCCGCAACCTGCATCGCGTGGCGCACCTCAGGCGAAAGGCCGTCAGCTTCCATGAGCGCAGGAATCACCCCGATGGCACAGCCCTCGGCGCCGTCTTCCAGATGTGCAAGAAAGTCCCGCTCGGCGGCTTGCGAGGTGGCATCGTGGCGGTCACGCCCTCCCGCGGCGAACGCGTTCATGGCAAGCGCCACGTCCTCGACGTGGCGTCCGAACGGGCCCACCTGGTCAAGCGAGCTGCCAAAGGCAACCACCCCATAGCGGCTCACCACGCCGTACGTCGGCTTCATCCCCACCACACCGCAGAGCGACGCGGGCTGGCGGATGGAGCCGCCCGTGTCAGAGCCCAAGGCCACGGTCACCTCGCCGCAGGCGACGGCGGCGGCGCTTCCGCCCGATGAGCCTCCGGGGACGCGACTGAGGTCCCACGGGTTGTGAGTGGGGTGAAACGCGGACGAGTCTGTGGTGGAGCCAAAGGCAAACTCGTCCATGTTGAGCTTGCCAAGCGGCGTGGCCCCAGCATCGAGCAGGCGCTGCACGCACGTAGCGGTGTAGGCGCTCTCGTACGATTCGAGCATGCGGCTCGCGCAGGTAGTACGGGTGCCCACGAGATTCATGTTGTCCTTGAACCCCACCGGCACGCCGGCCAGGGCGCCGAGCGGACGGCCCGCCGCACGCGCGGCATCGGTTGCCGCGGCGGCCGCGAGCGCGAGGTCTGCGCTTACCTGCAAAAAAGCCTGCACCTGCCCATCTCGGCTTTCGATGGCATCGAGAGCGGCCTGCGCCACCTCGGTGGCCGTAAAGCTGCCCGCCGCGACGCCCGCGGCGATCTCTCGCGCAGAGAACTCATCAAAACACGCCATCTACGCCGCACCCCCATCACCGAGTATCGCGGGCACGCGAAAGCTGCGGCCGCGCGTAGCACCAGCGTTGGCAAGCGCCTCCTCAAGCGAAAGCCCAGCCACCACCACGTCCTCGCGCACCACGTTGGTCATGCCGTCGATGGGATGGAAGGTTGGCTCCACGCCCTTCAGGTCGTAATGACGGATTGGCTCAAGTAAAGCGACAGCATCGCGCAGGTACGCGCACATCTCGTCAAGCTCATCCTCTGTCAAGGCGATGCGGGCATACTCGGCAATGCCCGCTACGTCCTCGCGCGAAATCGGCTCATCTGGGGACATGGATACTCCTTCGCCACCTGCGTTTGCCCAACCATTGTAAAGGCAGCACCCGACGCGAGGCGCCGGCATTGCGCGGAAGGCAAACCGCTCGGCCCTGAGGTAGCGCATCGCTGCGTTTAACCTGCTAGAATGGCCATAACGCCAACACAGGGAGGCCCAGTATGAAGAAGACCTTGGTATACGGCGCTGCCACCGCGGCCGTGGTCGCCTCCCTCGGCGGCTTTTCGCTGGCCGCCTGCCGCCCTGATCCTGAGAGCATCGAGGGGCTTTATGGCCCGCCTCCCTTCGTTGAGCGGGAAGATGTCGACGAGCCTATCGAGGATGTCTACGGGCCACCCGTCGAGCTTGACGAGTTGGAAGAGACCGACGCCGTGCAGCCAGCACTGTACGGCCCTCCCGTGGCTGGCTAGCCGGTAAACGCCATGTGCCAGACAAACCCCATCAAGATCGCTGGCCTCGAACGCCAGCGTAGCCGTTTTGAGCGCAACGCCGCCACGCCCACGCTGCAGCAGCTCTTCTTAGAAGTCACGCCGCGCTGCAACCTTTCCTGCATCCACTGCGGCAGCCGCTGCGACGAGCATGCGCAGACCGACGAGGTGACGCTTGAGGAGTTTCGCACGGTGCTGACGCGCGTGCGTGAGGCCTTTGGGCGGCGCGTGTTCATCGTCCTGACGGGCGGCGAGCCCATGCTGCGCCGCGATATCTACGAGCTGGGCGCCACCATTCGTGACCTTGGCTTTTCTTGGGGCATGACCACTAATGGAACGCTCATTGACGAGCGCGCGGCCGAGCGGCTCATCGCAAGCGGCCTGCGCACGGTGTCCATCAGCATCGACGGAACCGCTGCCGCACACGACGCGGTACGCCGCCACCCCGGCGCCTACGACGCGGCCGTGGCAGGCATCCACAACCTCGCCGCGACCGGTGGCCTCAAGGCGCTGCAG
>DJXA01000102.1 GCA_002449555.1 Atopobiaceae bacterium UBA7016
CCATTGGTGACCAAAGGGAAGGGAAGGCCATGAATCTGAAGAACCTCAACCTGAAGTACGCGCTCGTCAACGCGGGCTTCATGCTGCTCGTCAGCGGCTCGATCGGCTTTGCGTACAACTTCTTGTCGCAAAGCGGCTTTGACGCGGGAACCATCGGAACCGTGATGTCCATCGTCAGCCTCGGCGGCGTGTTCCTTGGCCCCGCGGCCGGAGACCTCGCCGACCGCTCGGAGAAGATCACGCAGAAGATGTTCATCACCGGCGCGATGATTGTGTGCGGCGTCCTTGCGGCGGCGCTGCTCGTCATGCCGCAGGGCTCGTTCCTCATCCTGCCGCTCGTCATCTTCGCCTTCATGTCCGCCACCGTGGGCATGCCGCTCCTCAATGGCATGGCCTTCATCTATGAGAAGGCCGGCGGCGTCATCAACTATGGCCTCTGCCGTGGCATCGGCTCGGTGGCCTACGCGGTAGGCTCCAACATCGTCGGCCGCCTGTGGGCGCTCATGGGACGCAACACGCTCCCCATCTGGATGATCATGGGCGCCGTGCTCACGGCCGTGGCCATCAACCTCATGCCCGACGCCCCCAAGGAGCTCGCGAAGGACGGCGAGCCTGCCGAGCCCGCGGGCGAGTCCATCTCGGTGCTGCAGTTCTTCAGCAAGTACAAGGCCACCATTCCCGTGGTGCTGTCGCTCGTGCTGCTGTACTTCTGCCACAACCTCTTCCAGACGTACTGCGGCGCCGTGCTGGCCGAGTTTGTGCCCGCCGCCGACGTCGAGCGCGTGCAGGGCAACGCGTTCTTCATCCAGGCCATGGTCGAGCTGCCCACCATGTTTGGCTTCGCGCTCATCATGAAGAAGATCAGCGTCAACAATATCATGGGCATCGCCGCCATCTTCTACTCCATCAAGCACGTCATCCTCGCTATGGCAAACAGCGTCCCCATGTTCTACGCCGGCATGATCCTGCAGATGGTCTCTTACGCGGCCATCACGCCCGCCGTGGTCTACTTTGCTAACGACCAGGTTGACGAGGCCGACCGCAACAAGGGCCAGGCCGTGTTCATGACCGCCAACTCCGTGGGCGGCCTGCTGGCGAGCTTCGTGGGCGGATGGCTCTTCCAGCTGCTCTCCGTACGCGCTGGTCTCACCGTCGGCGTCATCGCCTCCGTCATCGGCACCGCGCTGATGGTGATGGGCACCCGCAAGAAGACCGCGTAGCTCCAACCCGTACAAATGGGACAGGCACCGTAGTTCGGAAATCCGAACTACGGTGCCTGTCCCATTTGTACGGGTTGGAGCTACGCGGCGTTACGAACGGAAGTTGTCGCTCGTGGACTCGCGCAGGATGACGTCGTGGGCACCGCCCTCGACGAGCGAGGTAGCAGAGACCAGCGTGAGCTTGGCCTTCTCGCGCAGCTCGCACAGGTCGAGCGCGCCGCAGTTGCACATGGTGGAGCGCACCTTCAGAAGCGACGCCTCCACGTTCTCCTTCAGCGGGCCGGCGTACGGCACGTAGGAGTCGACGCCCTCGACAAAGGACAGGCCCTTCTTGGAGCCGCCGAGGTCATAGCGCTGCCAGTTGCGGGCGCGCGCAGAACCCTCGCCCCAGTACTCCTTCACGTAGGAGCCGTTGACGTTGAGGCGGCGCGTGGGGCTCTCGTCGAAGCGGGCAAAGTAGCGGCCCAGCATGAGGAAGTCGGCGCCCATGGCAAAGGCGAGCGTCATGTGGTAGTCGTACACGATGCCGCCGTCGGAGCAGACCGGCACGTAGATGCCCGTCTCCTCAAAGTAGCGGTCGCGCTCGGCGCACACGTCGATGAGCGCGGAGGCCTGGCCACGGCCGATGCCCTTCTGCTCGCGCGTGATGCAGATGGAGCCGCCGCCGATGCCCACCTTCACGAAGTCGGCGCCGCACTCGGCTAGATAGCGGAAGCCCTCGGCGTCAACCACGTTGCCGGCACCCACCTTGACGGTGTCGCCGTAGTGCGCGCGGATCCAGTCGATGGTGAGCTTCTGCCACTCGGAGTAGCCCTCGGAGGAGTCGATGCAGAGCACGTCGGCGCCTGCCTCGACCAGAAGGGGCACGCGCTCGGCATAGTCGCGCGTATTGATGCCAGCGCCCACCAGGTAGCGCTTGTGCTCGTCAAGAAGCTCGTCGGGGTTGCCCTTGTGCGAGTCATAGTCCTTGCGGAAGACAAGCGACATGAGGTGGCCGCCCTTGTCGACGATGGGCAGCGCGTTGAGCTTGTGCTCCCAGATTATGTCGTTGGCAACGGAAAGCGACGTGTTCTCGTCACCGCAGATGCACTCGCTGGCCGGCGTCATGAACTCGTGCACCTTGCGGCTGCGGTCATCGCGCGAGAGGCGGTAGTCGCGGCTGGTCACGATGCCGCAGAACACGCCAAACGGCGTGCCGTCCTCAGTGACGGGCATGGTGGAGTGGCCCGTGCGCTCCTTCAGCTCGACGACCTCCTGCAGGCTCATGTCGGGCGTCAGCGTGGAGTCGGAGATGACGAAGCCGGCCTTGTAGCTCTTGACCTCGCGCACCATGGCCGCCTCGTCCTCGGGCGTCTGCGAGCCATAGATAAACGAAAGGCCGCCCTCTTGCGCAAGTGCAATGGCGAGGCGCGGCCCAGAGACGGACTGCATGATGGCTGACGTCATGGGGATGTTCAGCGTGATGGGGCTCTCTTCGCCGCGGCGAAACTTAACGAGCGGCGTCTTCAAGCTCACGTTGATGGGAATGTTCTGAGACGAAGAATAGCCAGGGACAAGGAGATACTCGGAAAAGGTGTGGGAATATCCTTCGAAGAAGGTTGCCATACGCGCTCCTTATGTAGATAAGCTACCAGTCACCGATAAATCAATACCGTTGGTATGTTGCGATGATTGTAACATCAAAGAAGCTGCACAGGCACAAAAGCCCACGCCTACAAGAATGGCACATCGAGTGAACCTTGGGAGCCCGTGGGACAGAGGTTCGGAACCCTTGTCCCACCGAAGGACAGAGTGCGTGACCGCAAAGACGCTCCATGAGGTGGGACGAGGGTTCCGAACCTCTGTCCCACGGGCCGCCGCATGAGTTCACTCAGCCAGCAGCTGCGGGCAGATCTCTTCTCCAGCAGCGGTTCGGCCCATCGAGCGATCGCTCAGGCTTGCGAGCGCCTCGCGCAGGTCGTCCGGCAGGCGGTCGCCCAGCGAGATGTGCTCCCCCGTCACCGGATGGTCAAACGCCACATGCCACGAGTGCAGGAACTGCCGCGCCAGACAGAGGTTATCCTGATAATGGCCGCGCCCGTAGAGCTGGTCGCCCACGCAGGCATGCGCGATGTGGCGCATGTGCACGCGAATCTGGTGCGTGCGCCCCGTGTACAGGTGGCACTCCAACAGCGAATAGCCCTCGTCCTTGCGGCCCGCCTCAAAGCGCTCGAGCGTCCTGAACGTGGTGATGGCCTCGCGCGCCATCGGGTCGTCGCTCACCATCATGCGCATCCGGTCGCGCGTCGAGCGCGCGATGCCCGTGGTGATGGTGCCCTCGTCGGAGGCCACGTACCCGTGCACCAGCGTGACGTAGCGCCGGTCGAGCACGCGCATGCGAATGAGGTCCTGCAGCGCCTTCTGTGTCTCGTCGTCCTTTGCCGCGAGCATCAGGCCCGACGTGTCCATGTCCAGCCGGTGCACGATGCCCGGGCGCTCGTCTCCCTGCAGAAGGCCCAGGTGCTCGTAGCCGCAGTGGGCGACGAGCGCGTTAGCCAACGTGTCGTCCACGTGCCCGGGGCTGGGATGACACACAAGCCCCACCTGCTTGGACAGCACGATGAGCCAATCATCCTCGAAGCGGATGTCGAGCGGGATATCGGGGTTGGGACGAAGCGGCCCCGTCTCCTCCACCACCGGCAGCGTCACCTGCACGCGGTCGCCCAATAGCACGCGCTCGGACTTCGAGGTGGCCGGCGTCTGGTTGATGGTGACGAGCCCCTCCTCCAGGAGCTTGGCGCAGGCGCTCCGCGACGGAAGCTCGCGCGAGGCCCCCAAAAATGCGTCAAGCCGCTCGCCGTCCCCCTCGGGTCCGACGAGCAGCTCAACCAAACGAGTTCCCAGAGGCGCCACTACGCGCGCTCCTCGGGCGGGAGGCTCCGCTCCCACATCAGATAGCCGATAAGCGAGACCGCGATGCCGCAGGTCACCGCGATGTCCGCCACGTTGAAGACGGGGAAGTCCATGAATGCGGTGGCGATGAAGTCGGTCACGGAGCCGCGCATCAGGCGGTCGACCATGTTGCCCAGTCCCCCGCCCACGACGCAGGCGATGGACACGGTCAGCGACAGGGGCATGTCTTGCGTGCACACGAAGGCAAACGCCAGACACGACACCGCAAGCGCCACGACGACGAAGAGCGATCCCGCGCCCTGGCCGATGTTGAACGCCGCGCCCGTGTTCTCCACATGCACAAGATCAATCACACCCGGGATGAGCGTGCCCATATAGCCGGGCGTCGGAGAGGTGACGCGCACGGCGGCCTTGGTGGCCTGGTCGATGAGCACGACCAGGCCGGCCAAAAGCCAGAAGATCAGAATGCGCGACCCTCGACGCGATGTCACGAACGGGCTCACCGGGCCGTCCCCTTAGCGCTCGGTTCCGCAGGCGAGCACGACCTCGTGGCAACGGCCACAGAGGCAGGCCTCGTCAACCGGCGTGCGCCAGTTCCAGCAGCGCGGGCACTTCTCGCCGTTGGCCGGCAGCACCACGCAGGCGAGCTCGTCGCCCTGGGCAACCGTGACCTCGGAGCACACGAAGGCCTCGGCCAGGTCAGGGCCGCCCTCGCCCGCCAGCAGCGCGTAGGCCTCGGCGGGAAGCGTCAGCTCGGCGCGGACGGCCTGGGTGGTCTTCTCGGTGACAGTACCGGCTGCCTGGGCGTCCTCGTAGGCCTTGGTGAAGGCGCCACGGGCCTCGGTCAGGGCATCGTAGGCGGCAAGCAGCGGCTCGTAGGTCTCGGCGGCCATCGGGGCCTCGTACCAGTCGAGCAAAGCCGCGCGCTTCTGGTTGTCACGCAGGGCCTCGGGCACAAACTCCATGGCCTCGTCGGTGGTGTACACCAGGATGGGCTGCAGGTCGTGCAGGAGCATGGAAAGGATCTGCGCCCACACGGTCTGCGCGGCCTTACGCTCGAAGCTGTCCTTGCCGCCGCAGTAGGTGCGGTCCTTGGTGGCGTTGAGATAGAAGTTAGACAGGTCGCCCGTCACGAAGTCGTAGATGGTGCGGAACACCTGGTTGAAGCGGTAGTTGGCGTAGGCCTCGCTCACCTGGGCATGCACCTGCGAAAGCTTCGCAAGCATGACGCGGTCAAACGCGGGCAGCTCGTCCACGGCAACGCCGTCGGTCGCGGGGTCAAACTGGCCCTCGAGCTCGCCCAGCAGGAAGCGGATGGTGTTGCGGATCTTGCGATACGCGTCGCCCACCTGGTTCAGGATCTTGTCGTCGCACGGCACGTCGACGGAGGTGTCGACGGAGGCCACCCACAGACGCAGCACGTCGGCGCCGCGCGTCGCGCACTCCTTGTTGGGGTCGATGACGTTACCCAAGCTCTTGGACATCTTGCGGCCCTGGCCGTCGAGGGTGAAGCCCTGGCTGACCACGTTCTTGTACGGGGCCACGCCGTAGGCGCCCACGCTCGTCATGAGCGAGCTCATGAACCAGCCGCGGTGCTGGTCGGAGCCCTCAAGGTACATGTCGGCGGGGAACGTGAGGTTCTCGCGGTGGCGGCACACGGCAGTGTGAGAGACGCCGGAGTCCCACCACACGTCGAGGATGTCCTTGTTGGGCGTAAGGTGATGGCCGCCGCACTTGGGGCAGACGCACGCGTCGCCCAGATAGCTCGCGGGATCGTCCGTGAACCAGTGGTCGGAGCCCTCCTCGCGGAAGAGCTTGATGACGGCGTCGAGTGTGTCGTCGTTCATGACGACCTCGCCGCAGTCCTGGCAGGTGAAGGCCGGAATGGGCACGCCCCAGTTGCGCTGGCGCGAGATGCACCAGTCAGGACGGCCCTCGACCATCGAGCCGATGCGGTTGATCGAGTGCGACGGATAGAAGGCGACCTTCTTGAGCTCCTCGAGCGCCTGCTCGCGAAGGCCCGTGTCGTCCATGGAGACAAACCACTGGCTGGTGGCACGGAAGATGACGGGGTTCTTGCAGCGCCAGCAGTGCGGGTAGCTGTGGTTCATGTCCTCGTGCAGGATGAGCGTGCCGCGCTCCTGCAGCCACTTGATGATGACGGGGTTGGCCTCGTTGACCTCCATGCCGGAGAACGGGCCGCCGGTGCCCATGCCGTCGCCCTTGGAGAAGCGGCCGTCGTCGTCGACGGGCATGACCACGGGCACGTCAAACTTCACGCCAGCCAGGTAGTCGTCAACGCCGTGGCCCGGCGCGGAGTGCACGATGCCGGTGCCGTCCTCAAGCGTGACGTAGTCGGCGTAGATGAACACGCCTTCCTCGCCCTGGTCGCCAAAGATGGGCTGCTTGTAGCGGTTGCCCGCCAGCTCGGCGCCCGTCATGGACCACGGCTCGTCGCCGGCCATCACGAGCTCGGCATCCTCCCAGCCAAACTTGTCGGCGCACTTCTTCCAGAGGCTCTCGCCAAAGATGTAGGCACGGCCGTCGTGCGCCACGGCCACGTAGGCGGCCTCGGGATGCAGGATGACGGCGTCGTCTGCGGGAAGCGTCCACGGCGTGGTGGTCCAGATGGCCACGTCCAGCTTGCCCTCCCAGGCCTCGAGGCCGGCGGGCACGGTGGTCATCTCGAAGCGCACGAAGATGGCGGGGCTGACCTCGTCGCCGTACTCGATCTCGGCCTCGGCGAGGGCGGTGTGGCAGTGGCTGCACCAATGCACCGGCTTGCGGCCGCGATAGATGGCGCCCTTGTCAAAGATGGCCTTGAAGATCTCGATATCGGTGGCGTCGTAGTCGTTGGTGTAGGTGAGGTAGGGGTTCTCCCACTCGCCCAGCACGCCCAGGCGCTTGAAGCCCTGGCGCTGCGTGTCAACCTGCTCGACGGCCATCTTGCGGCAGAGCTCGCGAATCTTCTCGGTGGGAAGCTGGCGGAACTTGTCGCCGCCCACCATGTTCTCGACCTTGTTCTCGATGGGCAGGCCGTGGCAGTCCCAGCCCGGCACGTACGGGGTCAGGAAGCCCTTCATCGACCAGTAGCGGTTGATGATGTCCTTGCTGATCTTGTTCTGCGCGTGGCCTAGGTGGATGGGGCCGTTGGCGTACG
>DJXA01000194.1:0-3260 GCA_002449555.1 Atopobiaceae bacterium UBA7016
GCGATGGAGACGAAGCCGCTCATGATGATGCCGAACTGCGCCTTGGAGATGAGCTCGGTGGGCAGGATACCGGTGGCCTCCCAGGCCGCAAGCTGCTCGGGCGTGCCCTCGGCAACAGCCATGCTGGCGACGGCGGAGAGGTAGGCAAAGCTCGAGCCGTAGTACAGCGGAATCTTCTTGCCGGTGATGAGGATGAAGCACAGGGTGGCCAGGCCGGACGCAAAGATGGTGGTGGAGACCTGGAAGCCGGTAATCAGCGCGACCGTGATGGTTGCCGGGAACATGACGATGACTTGCTGGATGGCGTAGAGGATAAGCCGTGGGGTATCGGGCCTTTCCTCTGGCAGGTAGCCGTAGACGTCGTTACCGTGGGACATGGGTACCTCTTTCAATCGGGTGCACTGCCTTGGGCTCAGTACGGGCCCGAGGCCGCGGGCCATTCTACCATGCGAAAGAAGAGGTACTTGCTACTTAATCCAGAGTTAGCCGATTTGATGAATCCTACAAGATACGCAGTTGGTAGAGGCCATGGTCCGAGAAACCAAGCGAACGGTAGTATCCTCGCGTGCCAACGGCACTGATGACGGCGATGCGTTGATAGCCTGCGAGCCGAGCGCGCCCGCACGCCTCTTCGACGAGGGCCTTGCCGAGGCCCGCGTGCTGCGCCGCGCCTTGGGAGGTGGCACCCAGGCTCGCAACGCGACCGTAGACGTGCACCTCGCGAATCATGGCGGTGCCGGGCGCGGTGGGGAGGGGAGCGTCGCCAAACGTGGCGGCCTCTGCCTGCTCGTCAGGAAGCGACAGGCGGCAGAAGCCCGCGATGCGGTTGTCGTTAGTAATCCACTGCAGGAAGTGCTCCTGCGTGGTTGCCGTGCGGTAGCTGACGCAGTCGAGATGCAGGTCATCGAGGGTGACGTCGTCGGTGGCAATCTCGCGCATGCGAATCTCGCGCACCTCGGCGCGGCGGCTGGCAAGGCGCATCTCCACCATCTGGCGCAGGTTGGTCTTCTTGTTGCCCGCCACGATGTCTGTGGCCGAGATGTCGCGGATCATGCGCGAGATGCGTGTGTACGCCGGCGTGGCAAGCACGTCGTCTACCAGCAGGCTGACGAGCTCGTCCTCCGTGTAGGGGTTCCAGAGGTCATGGGCGTAGGCGTCCATCAGGTGCGAGCTCTCTACCAGCGCGCACGGGTAGAGTTTGACCTCGTCGGGAAGGTAGCGCGCATCGCGAACGAGCCGCAGGTAGTCGTCCCGGTCGGAGTCGGGCGTCATGCCCAGCAGGTTGGTCATGAAGTGCACGTGCAGCTTAAAGCCAAAGGCGCGGAGCACCGCAAACGCCTGGGCAACCTGTGCGCCGGTGACGTGGCGACGGTTAACCCGCAGCACCTCGTCATCCAGGCTTTGGATGCCCATCTGGATTTTGGTGCAGCCAAGGCGCCGCATGATGCGAGCGCGCTCGGGTGTGATGAGGTCAGGCCGCGTTTCGATGACAAGGCCCACCACGCGGTGCGCGCCCTGCTCGTTGAGGTGGTGCTGCGCTTCTACCTCGTCCCAGGTAGCGGTCTGCATGGCCGCGGCGCGTGTCCAGGCACCGCGCTGCAGCAACGTCTGGACGGCCTGGTTGTAGTTCTGCTCGCCCTGGTTGACCTGCGCCTGCATGGATGACGCGTCTTGTGCAAGAAGGTCGCGGTCGCAGGTGAGCCCACAGGCTTGGTAAAATGCAGCGCGCGTGGGGGCGTCGTCTTGGTTTCTGCTGCCATCGAGCGCGGCGGGCTCCGCAGCTGCGTCATTGCCCAGCTCGGGTCCGCCGCAATAGGGCGTGCCGTCGTTCAGCGCCCGGAAGAGCTCGCGCACGTACCAGCGCTGATAGGTCTCGGGATAGTCGTTCCACGTGCCGCCCAGCACGATGAGCTCCACTTTGTCGGTGATGTGGCCCATCTGCTGCAGGACGTGCAAACGGCTTTTGACCTGCAGATACGGGTCAAAGAAGTTGTGCTCGGCGCGCTGGCAGGCCGGCTCGTCATGCAGGTAGCTCTTGGGCATGCGAATGTCATTGGGGCAGTAGAGGCAGTCGCTTGAGCAGGGCCATGGCTTGGTGATGACTGTGATGGTGGCCACTCCCGAGGCGGTGCGTCGAGGCTTCATCTTAAGCAGGCGCAGCAGTTGGGTCTCGGTCTTCTCGTCCACCTCCCACGACTGCCAGCGCTCTGGTTGTTGCTCACGAATCTGCAAGTAGAAGGGGAGAAGACGCTTCTTTGCCACGGTGCGCTGCGCGTCATGCGTCTTGCGGTTGTGCCGACGTACGAGCTTTTCGAGCCATTCGGCATCAAGCGTCTTGGTTCCCGCCTTGATGGCGGCGACTATTTCCAGAATTGCGTCTTCCATGGGTGCCAGTATAGCGGCGACGGGCGCGTCACGTTACCATCGTCTGGAGCGGGCACTGATGGAGGGATGGCGAGTGAGGGCAGAGACGGCAAGGCAGCTTTCCCGTCTGACAGGGGATTTCTATGCGCGTACCAGCGCGTCGTTCTCCGCGACGCGCTCGGCACCGTGGGAAGGCTGGGAGCATGTGTTGGCTGCAGCGGCAGATGCGCTGGGTGCGCCTGTGGGTCTTCGCGTGCTCGATCTCGCCTGCGGAAACCTGCGCTTTGAGCGGTTTCTTGCTGAGGCCTGGCAGCCTAGGCGCGTGGAAGCCTTTGCCGTTGATGCGTGCGATGACTTGGCGGCGGGCGATGTTCCTGGGGTCGAGGTGCGCTATCAGCATCTTGACATCGTGTCGGAGCTTGCGTCTGGTCAAGGCCTTGCGTCCTCGCTGGATGCCTCTGACTGTGACCTCTGCGCGTGCTTCGGCTTCATGCATCACCTGCCGTTGCCGGAGCAGCGGTTGCAGGTGCTGCGGGTGCTCGTGGCATGCGCGCGCCCGGGAGGCGTGGTTGCCGTGTCGTTCTGGCAGCTCTCCCAGAGCGAGCGCCTGCTGCGCAAGGCGCAGGAGACGACGGCTGTAGCAGCGCAGAGATTTGGTTTGAATGACCTGGGACCTGGCGATTACTTGTTGGGCTGGCAAGAGCGTGATGACGTGCTTCGCTACTGCCACGACTTTTCCGAGGCAGAGATTGACGAGCTTGCGAAGGTGGTGTCATCCGAAGCTGAGGAAATCGCGCGGTTCTCTGCCGATGGCGCAAGTCATAACCTCAACCGCTACCTGTTGCTGAAGCGCAGGAGCTGCTAGTCGAAAGAAACCCGAACGAATGGGACAGGCA
>DJXA01000194.1:3375-6319 GCA_002449555.1 Atopobiaceae bacterium UBA7016
TGCCTGTCCCATTCGTTCGGGTTTCACGTTGCGACCTTGGTACAGTTTTTCGAACGTGATTGCTCCGCACGTACAATGAACCATGACGAACGGAGCGACCCAAGGAGAAACCATGGCCAAGGCGCGCGTGTACATTGACGGACAGAGCGGCACCACGGGACTTCAGATCTTCGAGCGCATCGGCGCGCGCGAAGACCTCGAGCTTCTGCGTATTGACGAGGACAAGCGCCACGATCTTGATGAGCGCCGCAAGTTCCTGAACGGCTGCGACATCGCCTTTCTCTGCCTGCCTGATGACGGTGCGCGTGAGGCCGTAAGCCTGGTTGAGAACCCTGACGTATGCATCATCGATGCGTCGACGGCTCACCGTACGGCCGATGGCTGGACCTACGGCTTCCCCGAGCTCAACGCCACGCAGCGTGAGGCCATCGCGCAGTCAAAGCGCGTGGCCAACCCAGGCTGCCACGCTACGGGCTTCATCTCCACCACGGCGCCGCTGGTGCAAGCGGGCATCATCCCCGCAGACTACCCCATGACCTGCTTCTCACTGACTGGTTACTCGGGCGGTGGCAAGCGCATGATTGCCGACTACGAGGCCGACGGCCGTCCCGAGGCGCTCGACGCGCCGGGCATCTACGGTCTCTCGTTGCAGCACAAGCACCTGCCCGAGATGCAGAAGGTGTGCGGCCTTGCGCAGACGCCGGTCTTCATGCCGGTGGTCGATGACTACTATAAGGGCATGGCCACCACCATCATGCTGCACAACCAGCTTCTGCCTGGTGCCCCCACTGCGCAGGACATTCACGACTGCCTGACCAGCCACTATGCCGGTCAGCGCTTGGTGAGCGTCCTGCCGTTCGGCGAGCAGGGCACCACGCTCTATGCCAACAAGCTCTCCGGCACCAACAAGCTGCAGATCGTGGTGTGTGGCAACGCCGAGCAGACCACGGTGACGGCCCTCTTTGACAACCTGGGCAAGGGTGCTTCGGGTGCTGCGGTGCAGAACATGAACATCGTGCTGGGCCTGGACGAGACCTGCGGCCTCATCTAGGAACCACCAAGGACTGTCCTTGCTGGTTCCGCTGTTCCGGCGCTATCTCAAGAGCAGCATCCTGAGCAGACCAAGCAACAGCAAGTGCCCAGGGTAGAACAGGTAGAAGAACATCTTGAGGCCGCGGCCGCGCTTGCCGTTATACATCATCAGCGGAAAGAAGCTCAGCACGCCCCAGCGGTAGATGCCCACGTTTCTGACGAGGGCCTCAAAGGCCACGGCGCCGACGTTTCTGATGAAGGGGTCGCGGTCGCGCAGCACGTAGAACACAAACACGAGGCCTATGGCCGAGAAGTTGTAGTCAGCCCTTAAGGCAATCGAAAGCAGGCCGATGCCGGCGACAGCAAGGCCACCGACGACAGTTCCGCGGATGCCGCCGCCCTGCTTCTCGTATAGATAGTCGTAGGCCATGAGTGCCATCACCGCCAGCGCAAACGTCAGCATGATGTTCTGCTGTGCGAGGTCGATGCCGCCTGCGTGCGCAAAGTCGAAGGGTAGCTCGCTGATGAGGGCGAAAAGACCCAGCCGCTCGAGGTAGGCACGACGGTCGCGCGTGTGGATGTACGCCTCGGCAACGCAGAAGCAGAAGATGGGCATAGCCAGGCGGCCTATCGCGCGCATCCACATCTGCTCAGGAAAGAAGATGTCACCCACATGGTCGATGACCATGGTCACCAGCGCGATGAGCTTCAGCGCGGTGCCGTCAAGAACTTGAATCTTGCGCAGGGCATCCGCCCTGCCAACCGGCTGAGAAGCGGCTATTCTTTGTCTTGCCATGGCGATATCCTCTGCGACGACGTGTTGGCTTGTATTATTCCACGAAGCAGGGCGATTCGTGCGCACGTATGTGCGCGGGCATCAAAGTAGGTGCCGTTGAGTGATGGGAGAAGCGGTGGGAGAGCATGCGCGCATGTGGACGCGGGCCGGCCTCGTGCTGTCGGCCGTGCTGTGTGCTTGCTCCGCGGCGCTGATATGGGTGGCGCCGCGGTTCAGCGGCTCGTTCTTCCCGTGGTACCGCGGGGTTTCGAAGGTGGTGACCAACGTGCTTGCCACCGCGTTGAGCCCGGTTCCCGTCGCGGTGTGGGACATCGGTATCGCGTGTCTGGTTGTGGTGGGCGCAGGACTGCTGGTGTGGCGCATCAGGCACAAGCGCTCGCTGGCGCCGCTGATCTCGGCTGCCTGCGTGCTGGTTTCCTGCAACGCGTTTCTCTTTGTGGGCTGGGCGTTCAACCACTATGCGCCGCCGTTGGCGGACGAGCTCTCGCTCGAGGTGGGCCAGTACTCGACGGACCAGCTGGCGGATGCAACGGCGTGGTATCTGTCCGAGGCAGCAAAGCGGGCGCCCCTGGTGGAACGTGGAGATGACGGCACCCTCGCCAAGCAGGACTTCTTTGAGCTTGCGCGCGTCGCCGGGGCCTCATACGAGGGCCTTGCGCACAGCTATCCGGTGTTTCGCGGGGCAACGGCTCCGGTGAAGGCCCTGCTTGTGTGGGGCGAGCCGCTACTGTACACGGGTCATACGGGCATATTCTGGGCGCCGACGGCGGAGTCGGGCGTGCCCCTCAATACGGCGCGGGCAGACCTGCCGTTCATCATGTGCCATGAGGCGGCGCATCGCTTGGGCATTGCGAGCGAGCAAGAGGCCAACTTCTCGGCGTTTCTCGCGTGCCAGGCAAGCGAGGACGTGCGCCTCTCCTATTCGGGCTACTTCAACGCCTTCGCGTACTGCGTGAATGCGCTTTTGCGTGCCGATGCGGAGCGGGTCCAGCCGCTCTTGCAGGAAGTTGCGGACTCTGGCCTGTACGAGGGCGTCGTGCTGGTGCTGAACGACCGAGAGGCAACGCGCGCCCACTACCAGGCGTACGAAGGGCCGGTCGAGGATGTGGGCACGGC
>DJXA01000231.1:0-13664 GCA_002449555.1 Atopobiaceae bacterium UBA7016
CATTACCCAGATCAGGTTCTTGGGTCGAATGATTGGGTCATTCCTCTCAGCCGGGCCAAATCCCCAGCTCCCCGTGTGTGTCCATTATAGCAGAGCCAAAAGAGACTGCAAAACCGCAGGTAGATGCCCCACAGTCGAACCCGTTCAGCTTGTTCACAGAGTACGGAACCCCCCTTCTTCACCGTTCGATTTGTTCGCATCAACGACCTTGGTTCGTATCGACTCGTGCACTGTATCGTGCGTCACTACCGCCCCATTACCCAAAAGCGGTAATGACAAGAGCGGGAAACTGCGGCTTTCCACCCAGCCCAAGTCGTTATCGCAGCGCCTGCATTACCTTGACAGTCTGCGACGATCCTCATTGTCGAGAAGCAGGCTTCGAGAAGCCCTCGGTTCAGCCGAAGGAGATGTGCGCAGGCGTACCATTGGATCGCAGGCGCCTACGTACGGGAACGCGCACTTCGGTTGCACGTCCATCCCCATATCAGACGTCCTCTCCCCGACGAGCCGAGTTCTTAGCGACAATGTCGCGACACGCATGCGACACTATGTCGCATCGTTATCCTGACCCGTGTCGTGCAGCACGTACCGGTGGGGGTCGCGCGGTCGCTTCGAGCTCCCCGCCCTCCGCCATCCTCCTGATCCAGCGCTGGGCCGTCCTCACCGACACGCCGCCCGCCTTGGCGAGCTCGGATGCGGCAAGGGACCCGTCCCTCTCGATGATAGACGCGACGAGGCCACTGACCTCGTCCCAGCCCGACCCTGCCACGGACCAGGCCACCGGCACGCTCGCGCGGAACACGCCGCCGTCGCAACATTCATGGGTCATAGTCATTACCCGAGTGAGGCTTGAGACATGTCATCGTATGCGAAAGCTGCTTCACCGCTAATCAGAACGGTGGCCTTGTCAACGGCTTGCTCATCGGCCGGCATTTCCCCTTTTGAGCTGCCGCTCCCAAAAGGCCGCTGCGTTGTCCAGCCAGCCCTCGGCCACGGTGCCCACGCCCAGGCCGAAGCCATGCGGCAAGCCCTCGAAGACCTCGATCATCGCGTCGGTGCCCTGCGCCTGGATGGCCCTGATACGGCGGTCCATGGTGCGCCAGCTGGCGATGCCGTCGCGCGTGCCCACGCAATTGTAGGTGGCCGGCTCGTTGCCGTACACCTCGGAAAGGCCGGTGTACTGCATGACGACGGCCGCGGGGCGCGGATACGCGCGCTCGCCAAAGCCTTCTGTGCCGTAGCTCCCCAGCCACGCAGCCATACGGGCGCCGGCCGAGCCTCCCCAGAGGGAGTAGCCGTCCATCGTCACGTCCAGCTCGTCTTCGTGCTGGTAGACAAAGGCGATGGCGCGAGCGAGGTCCTCGCATGCCGTCTGCGCGCCGGGACGATAGATGAGCGCGAAGGCGTTGTATCCCTTGCGCGAGAGCGCGAGGCAGTGCGGGAGGGAGCCCTGCATCGCGCCAACGTACGCAAATCCCCCGCCGGCACTGACGATAGCCACGTGCGCACCGGGGTCGCCCCGGAAGAAGTAGAGCCCCGTGTCGCGCTTGGCAGGGTCGGCCCGCTTCTCGGCGTCGGAGTATATGTCGCAGAAGACCTGTTCGCCCACCGCGGCATCCGCACGCAGGCGGTTGACCACGTCCACGGTGGTCTGCGCGTCGGGCCGCATGTACCAGGTGTAGCTGAGGCTGCCCAGCGTGTCTCCGCTCCAGTACCAGTCCTCCGCTGGAAAGAGCAGTCTGCCCGCTTCCCGCAGCGTCGGGTCATTAATCACGTCGATGACGCGTGTTATCCCCGTTACCTTGTCCGTGACAACCTCCTCACACGCTCCTTGAGACTCTTTGTCCAAAACTGAGAGGGCAGGAACAGGGGACACGCCTTCTGCTTGCGGGCAAGAGGGGCGTGTCCCTTTGTTTCATGTGCCTTCGTTCTAGCTTGTCTTACTTGCTCAGGAATCGGAACTGGTAGTTCTCCGGCATGATGTGCGTGTACACGAAGCTGATGAGCTTCCAGCTGCCGTCGGTCTGGCGGTGGTAGGTCTCGGTTGCCACGAAGGGGTTAATGGCCTCGTTGCCGCCCACCAGCGCCGTGAGCTCGAGCTGACGCAGGACGATGGCAATCTCGTCGTCAATCACGCGCACGTCGACGTGCTTGTCGTCGCGCTTGACCGTGACGATGTGCCTCTGCGCGATGGCCTCCTCCTCGGCGCCGCGGTCCATGGTGATGCCCATGTGCACGAACGGGGCCTTGGGGTCGCAGACGCGACGGAGCTGCTCGACGTCGAGGTCAAACTGCGCCTTCCAGTACTCGTCGGAGGCGGCGAGGATCTCGGCCTTGAGCTCCTCCTGGTACTTGGCCTCCTGCACGTCGAAGTCATCGGGGATGGAGAGGTACTTCTCATAGACGGACTCGTCGGCCGTGTAGTAGGTCTTGCCGGGCTCGGCGAGCTTGGCGATCTCGGCCATCTCGTCGTCGGTCAATGCGAAGTCGAAGATGTCGAGGTTGTCGGCCAGGTGCGCCGGGCTCTTGGAGCCGGGAATGATGGAGTTGCCCTTCTGGATGTGCCAGCGCAGGATGACCTGCACGGGGCTCTTGCCGTACTTCTCGGCAAGCTTGGCAAAGACGGGCTCGTTGCGCAGGCTAGCGTCGCCATGGCCCAGCGGGTACCAGGCCTCGATGACGATGCCGTACTTGGAGAGGTACTCGCGCAACGCGTCGTTGGGATGGTACGGGTGGTTCTCCACCGTCACCAGCTGTGGCTTGACCTCGGCCGCCTCGATGACCTCGGCATCTTGGCCTCGGGGAAGTTGGAAAGGCCGAGCGCGCGGATCTTGCCCGCCTTGTAGGCCTCCTCCATGGCCTTCCATGCGGCCAGGTAGTCGCCGCAGGGCTGGTGCAGGATGAGCATGTCGATGTAGTCGAGGCCCATGCGGGCAAGCGTCTTGTCGATGTGCTCGGCGGCACGGGTGTAGCCCGAGGGCCACAGCTTGGTGGAGACGAAGATCTGCTCGCGGGGAATACCCGAACGGCGGATGCCGCGGGCCACGCCCGCCTCGTTGTAGTAGCCGTTGGCCGTGTCGATGTGGCGGAAGCCCGCACGCAGGGCGTTGAGCGTGGCCATCTCCGCGTCGGCGGGGCTCATCAGGAAGGTCCCCAGGCCCTCGGCCGGCATCTTGACGTCGTTGTTGAGCGTGATGTACTGCATGGTATCCCTCCTTGTTTCGCTTCCCTGTCTGGCTACCACTATATCGCCTCCTACCAGCGCACAACCCAACGCTCTCGGCAACCGAGCATGCGTTCGGCGCATGCAAGCGCGGGAAATACCTTGTGATGGGATATCATGGACGCATGCCAAGGGAAGGGAGCGACCATGGAACTGGAACAGATGCGGCAGCTGGACGCGATCGCCCGCTGCGGGACCATCTCGGCAGCAGCCGAGGAGCTGCACCTCTCGCAGCCAGCGCTCTCGCGCTCCATCAAGCGCCTCGAGCGCGAGCTCGGACAGGAGCTCTTCTCTCGCACGCACAACTCTGCGACGCTCAACGACGCGGGCCGCATGGCCGTTGACCATGCCCGCAACCTCCTGCGTGACGAGCGCATGATGCTCGACGCGTTTGCCGACCTCGCGCGCAGGCAGCGCACGCTGCTGGTGGGAACCGTCGCCCCCGCGCCGGTGTGGCGCCTCACGGCGCTCACGGTGGAGCGCTTCCCCGGGACGCTCCTCAACCCGGTGACGCTGCCCGAGGACGAGGTGGAGCGACGCCTCATGAACCGCTCCGTGGACCTCGCCTGCACCCTACGGCCTCAGATCCTGCCCACCATGCGCTCGACGCAGATCATGACAGAGGACCTCTACGCCTTCCTGCCCGAGGGACACCGGCTGGCGTCGCGCGACACGGTGTCGTTCGCCGACCTCGACGGGGAGAGCTTCCTCGTGCTCTCCGAGGTGGGCTTCTGGATGGGGATGCTCCGCCGCAACATGCCCCACGCCAACATCGTGGAGCAGGCGGACCGATCGGTCTTCGAGCAGCTTGTGCGCTCGACCGAGCTCGTCAGCTTCGTCACCAACGTCACCCACGAGAGTCGGGGCGGCCTCGGCCGCGTCGCCGTGCCCATCAGCGATGCCGACGCGCACGCCACGTTCTACCTGTCGGCGCTTTCCGACGCCCCGCAGCGCGTGCAGGACATCTTCGAGTGGGCGAGCAACCAATAGACCCGTCTTGTCTGTTGATTTGCAGGGTAGCTTTACCGATGCCGGTGGGATGCGAACCATTTTTTAGCCGATATCGGCAAAAAGGGACCACCAAGGACTGTCCTTGGTGGTCCCGCATACCCTATTCCGATTAAGGAACGGCCGCTACTCCTCCGCGCCAGCCTTGCGCAGCGCGTTCACGCAGAGGGCGTACTCCCCCACCAGGACGCGCTCGTGGTAGTCACACACGTGCACGAGCTCAGGCACGGTGCCCTCGGGGAGGATCTTGGCCAGTTCGTCGTGCAGCTCGTCCATGTCGGGCAGTTGGTCCACCGCCACGTAGATCACTTCGGGCGACGTGGCCGTGATGGCGCACAAGAGCTCAACGAGGACGATGCGCAGCATTCCTTCGGATGACCACGCAATGCTTCGCAGGTAATCACGCTTGTCGAACGCACCCGTGAGGTGGTTGATGAGGTATCCAAGCTCTCCTGCCAGGCCATGGCTGCCGCGCACGAGCCTGCCATCAATGACGAGCCCCTGGCCTCCCACGGTGTAGCCGGTAGGCTGGCGCTGCAGCAGGACGTTCTCGTATTTGTCCTGGCTCACGTAGCAACCGACCGCAGCGGCATTGGCGTTGTTGTCCACGAAGATGGGAACTCCCAGCTTCTCGGACATCTTGGCAAAGTCAGGCATGCCGATATCCATCGTGACCATGTGCACCGTGGAGCCGTCAACGACGCCCGGCAGGGCAAGCCCGATGGCATCCAGATTGCAGATGTCGACGCCTTGCAGGTGCACCGTGGCCAGCACGTCCTTCACGTCACAGTAGCTTCGCCCGGGCTTCTCCACGCAGCCATTGAGCACGACCTCGCCGTGGTCGTACACGCGGTAGCTGTAGAGGGAATCCTTCGAGCCGTAGACGCCGCTGAGCACCAGTATCCGCTTGTCGTTGTCGAGCCTGCGCACGATGCGCGTGTCGGCCTGCTCGAGGCGAGCAGCCAGCGCGTTCTCGCTCATCGCGTTGAGGAGCATCCGCAGGGCAGTCCCCGCGTCGTAGGAGCCGAAGACCGCGCCGGGAATCTCGAAGACCACGAGGTCCGGGTGGCGCCCCACCATCTCGTCTCGCCTCATGTGCACCTGTGGCGCCAGCATCACGGCCTCGTACTCGCCCGCCACCTCCAGCGCCTGCACGATGGGCTGTGCCTCGAACTCGTAGTCCAGCGAGAGCGTGGCCGCGACCTCGGCGAGCTTCTTGGCAAAGAAGCTCGTGGTGAGTCCCGAGGTGCATGAGAGCAGGATGCGCGTGGTCCTTCGTGCCGACAGCTGCGAGAGCGTGTCGGTCAGCTCGTCGAAGAGCTGCTTGGCGTGGTCGAGGTCATCCATCTCGAAGTGCAGGAAGAACGTGGGGTTGTCCGGGTCATCCGCCGGGACGATGTTGAGCTCCACGATCTCGGGCGCGCCGGGATCGAGCTCGTAGAAGTTGACGTTGGCCGTGGCCTTCTCGGTGATGATCCGAACGTGCTCGTCGTCAGGGCTCTCCACCGTGCAGCCTGGCACCGCATGGCTCAGCAGCGCGGCGCGGGAGAGGATCCAAGAGCGGAAGTCGTTGGCAAGGCTAGTCATGGGAGCATCCTTAGGGTCAGGTTGCTCCTCATTCTATATGGCAAGGAAAAGGCCGTCGGCGGTGCGTCCGCCGACGGCCTCAAGAGGCACTGAGTTGGCAGCAGTTCGTCACTTCGCTGCGTCGATCTGGCCCTTGATGCGGTCGAGCAGGAACTGCACCGTGTCGAGGTTGTGGTGGTCGAGGATGATGGACTTGCCGGCATCCAGGCCGCGGATCTGCTCGCGGTCGTCCTCGGTGAGCTCGAAGTCGAAGACGTCGAAGTTCTCGGCCATGCGGGCGGGCTTGGAGCTCTTGGGGATGACGACGACGCCCTCGTCCATGAGGAAGCGCAGCGCGACCTGGCCGACGCCCTTGCCATACTTCTCGCCGATCTTTGCCAGCAGCGGGTTGGCGAAGAAGCCGTTGGCGCCCTCGGCGAAGGGGCCCCAGGCCATGTGCTGCACGCCCAGGCGCTCCATGACCTCGTGCTCGGCCCTCTCCTGCCAGAAGACGTGGGTCTCCACCTGGTTGAGCATTGGCTTGACGTCGGCGAAGGCGCAGAGGTCCATGAGCTGCTTGCTGTCGAAGTTGGAGACGCCGATGGCGCGGACCTTGCCCTCCGCGTAGGCCTCCTCCAGCGCGCGCCAGGCGCCGTACACGTCGTAGTAGCACTGGTGCAGCAGCATGAGGTCGAGGTACTCCAGCCCCAGGCGCTCGAGCGACTCGTCGATGGAGCGCCTGGCGTCCTCGTAGCGGTAGTTGGAGACCCAGATCTTGGAGACAACGAAGAGCTCCTCGCGAGGCACGTCGCTCTTGGCGATGGCGGCGCCAACGCCCTCCTCGTTGCCGTAGGACTGGGCGGTGTCGATGAGGCGGTAGCCGGCCTTAATTGCCTCGGAGACGCACTCCTCGGTCTCCGCGTTGCCGATCTGGAAGACGCCGTAGCCGAGCATGGGCATCCTGACGCCGTTCGAGAGGGTGGTGTACTCCATGGTGCGCCCCTTCTGTGCAAGGCTTTTCGTTAGCACCATCATCTGACACGCTGGCCGGTGCGTCCAATGCCCGCTCGTTAGTCCGGTATGCGCCAGACGCATGCACGGGCGCCCGGGTCAAGGCACCGCCCCAAGCAGCCCGAGGACTCCCGAGCCTCGCGGCCAGACCGACCGCCCGCCGATTCGGCTCGCCCCTCCCCAGTGGGCGAGGATCACCCTTGTGACCGTTCGGGACGGCCTTTCGGGACAGCGTTGGATTCCGCATGAAAAAAAGCCGCTCTACCTGCGGCTCGTTTACCTTTATGGGTAATGCTCATTACCCGGGCCAGGTTTGAGGGTCAGTGCCGCGTTGGGCCCATTCTCAGCCGGCGTGCGCCAGCTCCCCTATCGAGTTGTAATGGTAGCACGTATCTTTCAGCCGATAACTGCTTTGTGTAGTGGAAACGATTCTGCCGCAAACCGCAGGGGCGAAAACGGCGAAACTCTCGCAACAACTTGCTCTAAGTTGCTCTAAGCTGCTTATCCACATGAGCAACACAAGCCGGCAGCGCTTCACCCCCTGCACGATGGCGCGCAGGCAGGCCTTCGCGTCTTCCAAGCCCCGTCCTCCAGATTCGGGTAGTTGTCTATTTCGCAAAATCCATCTAGAATCAATTTTGCGAAACAGCAGTGAGGAGGCATATGAAGCTCATCGTGAGGACACGGTATCTCGACAGGCTGAAGAGGCTGGTCGGGACGCCCGACATCAAGGTGATCACAGGGATACGGCGAGCGGGCAAGTCCAAGCTTCTCGAGGCCTTCAGGTCGTACCTCGAGGCCGAAGTCGAGGGGGCCAACGTCATCAACGCCGACCTCAGCCTGCTCGAGTACGAAGGGCTGACGGAGTACCACGCGCTGAACGACTTCGTCACGTCCCGTCACGTCGAGGGCGCCCGGAACTTCGTCCTCATAGACGAGGTGCAGATGTGTCAGGGCTTCGAGCGGGCGATCAACAACCTGCACGCCTCGGGCCGATACGACATCTACGTCACGGGCTCGAACGCCTTCCTGCTCTCGAGCGACCTCGCGACCCTGTTCACCGGACGAACCGTGAGCGTGGAGGTCTTCCCCTTCTCCTTCGACGAGTACTGCACCTACTTTGCGGAGGAGCAGGTCGACGACGCCCTCGAGCGCTACATAAGGTGGGGCGGGATGTCGGGAGGCTACGTCTACGGCGACGAGCGGGACAGGTACGGGTACCTCTCCGGCGTCTTCGACACCCTCATCCTACGGGACATCGTCCAGAGGCACGGCATCAGGGGCCCGCAGCTGCTCGGGCGCCTCTCCGACTACATGATGGACAACATCTCCAACATCACCTCGGCACGCGGCGTGGCGGACGCGCTCACGTCCTCAGGAGCGAAGACGAACGACCGGACGATCGCCTCGTACATGGCCTACCTGGAGGAGGCCTTCGCCTTCTACCGCGTCAGGCGCTACGACATACGCGGGAAGCGCTACCTCTCCTCCGGGGACAAGTACTACCTCGCCGACCACGCGTTCCGCTACGCCAAGCTCGGCACGCGCAACATGGACTTCGGCCGCGTGCTCGAGAACGTCGTGGGCATCGAGCTGCTGAGGCGCGGCTACGAGACGTACGCCGGCGTTCTATACAAGAAGGAGGTCGACTTCGTCGCCATGCGTGGCAGCGAGAAGGTCTACATCCAGGTGAGCGACGACATCAGCTCTGAGGCGACCTTCGAGCGGGAGTACGCCCCGCTACTCTCCATCCGCGACGCCTTCCCCAAGGTGATCCTCGCCCGGACGCGCCACGAGACGTACACCTACGAGGGGATAGAGGTTCATGACCTCGCAAGGTGGCTCAGAGGCTAGGGGTTCGCACCGCCACTACCGCTCGCCGATTCGACGCCCAGTTCAGACGGCCTCGTGCACTGCCCGTTGACCTCGTGGACTGCCCTCCGTGCACTTTCGTGGACCGCAACAAAAAACGGCAGCTCAGAGGCTGCCGTCATTACATTCATGGGTCATAGTCATTACCCAGATCAGGTTCTTGGGTCGAATGATTGGGTCATTCCTCTCAGCCGGGCCAAATCCCCAGCTCCCCGCGTGTGTTCATTATAGCAGAGGTGGACTGGCAGGCAAAATCGCAGGTAAAAGGCCCATAGTCGAATCCGTTCAGTTTGTTCGCAGAGTACGGAAACCTGTCTCCCAATCGTCCGATTTGTTCGCGACGACGCCCTTGGTTCGTGTCGACTCGCGCACTGTTTCGTGCGTCGCCAAAGCCCGATTACCCAAAAGCGGTAATGGCAGGAGCAGGGAGCTGTCGCTTTCCGCCAAGTTCAGGCCAAATGCTCACGTAGCTTCGCTCACTTTCGTAGCGACTTTACATGCCAGCCTCATGCCATACCGCGACCACGCGTTACGGCACGGCATCTTCCATCCCTAAGCACGTAAGGAAAGTTGGTCACGTTGACTAGCGAGCCAATTACCTGTGCACTTACCGACGAGAGCACCACCGAGGAATAATGCGGGAAAGTTAGACCCCTCCCTCGCACCGCAACGCGAGCCCGCGACTCACCCGAAGTGCCGCAGGATGCCAGACACCACCTTGTCCACGTTCGCGCCGAGCCAGTTGTTCCTCGCATTGGAGAGGTTGCGGCGGAACCGGCGGTCGTTCAGTATGCGGGAGAGGCGGTCGCGGGCCTCCCTGGGGCTCCTCTCTCGCATGTCGGCGGCATCGTAGACAAGCACGTGCATGGCCTGATCGAGAGCCTCTGCGTCCACGCCCTCGCGGCACAGGAGGTAGTACACGTCGAACACGTCCTTGAAGCGGGTAGACGCCACGCCGATGCGCATGAGCGACCGCAGCTTCTCCGCGCAGACCTGCTCCTTCGAGTTGGCCATCAGTGCGATTCCCTCGTCTTGGAGCGCCGTGTCAAACCACAGCTCCTCCTGCTCGAGGGGGAGCTTGTCGTGCACCCCAAGATCGAGTTTGGTCTCCATGCTGCCACCAGCGGAGTCGGTGATGCGCAGGCGCACGCGCTTGCCATGGTAATCCTGGTGTTTGAGCTCCTCGATGGGACCAACGACTTCCAGCCTCACGTCTGCGTCCTGCGGGCAGAGCGCGCGTATGAAGCCCCTGATTCCCCCGTCCGTCATGGGATAGCGCACGAAGTCCAGATCGATGTCGCGCGTTGCCCGCCTCTTGTCACCTGATATCTGTTGCATGACCACGCCGCCCTTCACGGTGACGTGGTCGGCCATGCGGGACGCTGCGATGAGCGTCAGGATGACGTCGCGGCACGTCCGCGCGGTGGCGTTCTGGAAGTCGAGGCCGTCGTCTATGTAGGCGTCGCGTATCGCACGAAGGTCCACCTACAGCACCTCCCTCTGCATCATGTCGAAGAGCGAGTCGGAGCGCCGGTACAGCGCCAGGCAGTCCTCCACCTCGCGCATGTCGAGCTCGCCCGCGATCCGACGGTAGGAGCCTATGAGCTCCCTATAGTAGTCCATGGGGAGCGTCCCCGCGCTACGGAGGAGCTCGACCAGCATGCGCTCGCGGGAGAAGGCGCGGACGTCGTAGCCCCCGCTCTCCGTCACCTGCACGCCCGTGCCCAGCAGGTGCGGCAGCATGAAGTACTGGCGCACGCCCGCGTCACGGATGCGCGTCGAGTTGCGCGGCGTGGCCACGTGCACCAGCTCGGGTACCACGTCGGTCAGCCCGTGCAGGTAGAAAGCCGAGTCCATGGTGAGCACCGCCTGGGGGTGGATGGCGCACATGACGGCGCCGGGGTCCGGGTGGCGCTCGTCCGCGTAGACCCCGCGTGCCACCTTGTGGACCTCGCCAGAACGGACCGCGCGGCCTATCCGGTAGGCGGAACCATACCTCTCGAGCATGTCTTCGTACCTGTAAATCATGATCATCACCAAGGACAGAATAGATCAATCGCTCACACTATACAAGTTAGTGTGAGTATTTTGTATAGTCTGTCTATGGGAAGTCGCAGTCGCAACGGAGGCGGAACCATTAATGCCTGAGTGCAGCTGAAACCCTGTACACCAGACGGATGGCGCGCTGAGGCCCACGTAGCCGTTGTCCAATTCACGCGTGATTACGGACCGTTTACGTGAGCCGCACGCTCAAATCGACAGCATATCCACAGGTAGAAGACCTGTTCCACCATATCTGGATTACGTGAGGAACGCCACGCTCATCCGATGTAGCATGCGATACCTCCGGGTGTGCGCCTAGCTGCAAGCGGCGCCGGCAGTCCCGCATGATGCTCTTTCACGTATCGCGATGCATATCCCCACTCGATGTTTTCGCCAGTGCTTCCACAAGCTCCGCGGCCACCTCGCGGCTTACGAAGCGAAGTGTGTAGTCGTCCCTCCGAGGGTACGCGAGAGGCGCAACGTCCCCGCACCACACGAGGGAGCCGTCTATCACGACGACATCAAGCGGCTTTCCACTGTTCGCGAGCCGCACCGCGCAGCCCAGGTCGCGCAGCGCCGCAATCACCTGCCACCACTCCGTGGAGGGCTTCCGTGGCTCCCTGAGCACGACCTCCACGGCGACGCCCCTTCCGATTGCGCCGCTAAGCGACTCGAGCATCGCCCTCACGCGCGCGAACCTCGCCCACGAGCTGGACATGATGACGCGGGAGGAGCTGTCGACAAGGTCCGCCAGCAGGGTCTCCGAGGACTCTTTGCCAGAGAACAGGTGGCCGACCGGCTCCGACCTCCCCTCAAGGGCGACGAGCCCGAGGTCCCCCTCAGCCGCCATCTGGTAACCGAGCTTCACGTACGCCCTCGCGCGCTTGCGCCACTCCCTGTCGAGCATGGGAATGGCGAGGTCGACGTAGTCCATCACGACGACCTCCGTCTTTCCCTCTCGCACGCGGTGGAGGCGCCCAACCCACTGGGCGAGCGTCCCCTCGAAGGCGACTGGCCCCGCGAGGAGCAGCGTGTCGAGCCTGTCCAGGTCGAAGCCCTCGCCCACGTAGCTCCCCGTCGCAACAACGCAGAGAGGACGGTCCGTCGGCACGGCGTTGAGCTCCTCGAGGCGCTGGCGTCTCGTCTGGTCGTCGTCGCTACCCACCAGCAGTATCACGGAGGCGCCCAACGCATCGACAAGGGTGGCAATGGTGCCCGCGAGCGTCCGCGCATGCTCGACGCGCCTCGTCAGAACGAGCGGCGTCCTGCCCAACCTCATGGCGCGGGCTGCGTCCGTGGCGACCAGGTGGTTCCGCTCCTCGCTCGCGCTGATGTAGTCGACGACCTGATGCCAGGTCGGCCGCACCCCGAGGTCCGGTCGAGCGGCGCTGATTCGCGGCACGAGCACCCGCCTGATTCCCTGCTCCTCTATCTGGTCGGCGATCGCAACCTCGTGGCGGAGCGGTCCGCACTCGAGGAAGAGGATTCGGTCGAGCCCGTCGTCGCGCTTGGGCGTTGCGGTCATGGCGTACACGTAGTGCGCGCGCACCGCCCCCAAGACCTCGAGCACCTTGGAGGCCGCGACGTGCTGCGCCTCGTCCACGATGACCATGCCGTACGCGGCCACGAACGGGCTGACGACCGTCTCGCCGGCGACCTCGCCCCTCTCGAAGAGCGACCCGGCGAGCGCCACGTCCACGATGCCGCTCCTGAGGCTCCACCCGTCTCCGATGACGCCCACGACTCCCGGCTGGTGCTTCGCCCTCCTCCCCGTAGGCGTGAGCATCACGGGTGGCTCGTCGTCGATCTGCAGGAACCTGGTCAGGCTCTCGCGCCACTGCCTGAGCAGCGCCGTGTTGGGCACGATGACGAGCGTGCTCACCTGGTGCGTCGCTATGACGGACGCCGCGATGACAGACTTTCCGAAGCCCGTCGGGGCGACGAGCACCCCAAGGTCGTGCCCGACGAGCTTGTCCCTGCACGGCTGCTGCGTGTCCCTGAGCTCTCCAAGAAAGCGTGCGTGGATGCGCCTCCCCTCGGTCCGCCCGTCGGCGACGAAGGGCTCCGCGCCAGCGTCCCGCAAGACGGAGAGCGCCGAATCGGCGCACCCCCTCGGCAGGACGAGCTCGCCGCCATCGATCCTGCTCAGGTCGACGATGCGCGGGGTTTCCCGCACCGAGAGGTACATCCTGAGCCTCTTCGTGTACTCGGGGTTGCGGAAGGCGGCTAGGTTTCGCAGGCGGTTGATGATGCTCAGGGGAAGCCCATCGCAGTCGACGCGGATGCCGTCCGCGAGGGTGACCCTTGCGACAGACGGAATCTCCTGCGAGCCGTTATCGGTTGTCTCCTGGGTCACAGGTGCTTCCAACTTGATGGGGGCGATTCTTCTGCTCGTTCCCTCTGGGAGCCCGACGGGGTCCTTCCCGAACTCGTCGGCAAGCCTGGCGATTGCGCCGGCACTCGCCTTGGGGAGCGCGCTCAGGAAGGCGCACTGGTCGGGCAGCGTCTCGAAGCGGTCGTCGACGAAGACGCTGTTGTCCTTGCAGACCGCCTCGCCCTGGAGCGGCAGTGCGATGAGGCTGCCCAGGTCGCCCTCGGCAACCGAGTCCTGCAGAGGAAAGAGCCGGTCGTACGAGCGGAAGCTCACGGCGACGCAGGCGTCGCGCGCCTCGGAGACGAGGCCCTCGCCCACGCGTCTGGCAAGTGATGCCTTGACCGGCCCGTCGAAGAACACCCACACGTGGGCGCCGTTGCCGGAGCGGGAGCGCTCCACCGCGGGTGACAGGCCGTGCCTCCTGCAGGCGTCGCGGTACGCCGATGCGGCGTCCTGCCAGCCCGGACCGTCGAAGTCCGCCGCGAGGAAATGGCAGACATCGCCGTCGACGACGTAGATGCCGACCGCCTGGATGCGCCTGCGCTCGTCGCGGCGGCCCGTGCAGTG
>DJXA01000231.1:13875-23204 GCA_002449555.1 Atopobiaceae bacterium UBA7016
AGCTTGCCAGGTTTCGTGGTCTTGCCAACATAGCCCTCGCCATAGACGTCGGTGCGGCCCCGAAAGAGCGACATGACGAGCATCACCTTCTCGTCAAGCGAGCTGCCCTGCGTGACGGGGGCATCCCCATTAGGAGCAGCGGGTCCATCTGAAACGCCAACGACAGGTGGCGCAGAGGCGGCGAGCCACTCCTCGAAGGGGGCATACCTCAGCTCGCCTGACTCGTTGCGACACAGGACGATGGCTCCCTCGCCCGTGGCATGCTCCACCATAGCCTCGAGACTGAAGGTCTGACCGTTGATGAGGGCACTCTTTCCAAGCTCTCGCATGCCAGCACCTCACCTGACGTCGGCTGCAAGCTTCCGCCCTCAGTGTACCGAAGTTGGTGACGACGCTGGCTCCTGCGTCGCAATCGCGCCTTGCAAGGCGCCGCTTGCCGATTCGGCGTACAGTCCAGACGGGCTCGCGCACTGCCCTTTGACCTCGTGGACTACCCTCCGTGCACTTTCGTGGACCGCAACAAAAAACGGCAGCTCAGAGGCTGCCGTCATTACATTCATGGGTCATTGTCATTACCCAGATCAGGTTGGAGGGTCGCAGCCGCGATGGGCTACCTCTCAGCCGGCGTGCGCCAGCTCCCCTATCGAGTTGTAATGGTAGCACTCATCCCTTCAGTCGCGTCTTTACGTATGCGATGGAAACGATATTGCCGCAAACCTCAGGGACGAAACGGCGAAACTCTCGCAACAACTTGCTCTAAGTTGCTCTAAGCTGCTCGCCCACAGGGCCTCCACTAATCCAACAAAACAGCAGCTGCTCGGAGTTCACCTTCACGGCAGCCCTCGACTGGGCGCAGCGGTAGCGGCGCTTGATCTCGCGCATCCACTCGGAGTGCTCCTCGTCGAGCCAAGTCATGCGACCTCACGATTCTCGGTACACGAGCGCCTCCTCACAGAGCTGGCACGGAAGTCTCGTCTATGCCTGCCTCAAGACGATGCAGCACCCATCAGGCAAGAAATGCACGGCCTCTTTTGGCCACTCGCCGATTCGACGTCCCGCGGAATGGCTGTCGCATTTCCGACTGGACCGATTCTTGGGAATCGGCTGGACTGCGCATGAAAACAGCCGCTCTATCTGCGGCCGCATTTCTCGGCTATTCCGCATCACCGGGCCAGGTTTGAGGGTCAGGGCCGCGATGGGCCCAATCTCAGCCGGCGTGCGCCAGCTCCCCTATCCACGCAAAAGAATCCCTCACCACGGCATATTGGCTATGGAAGAGGGCCCCTCGAGATACTAAAGACCACATAGAAGCAGATCTTGAGGTATCGATAGTCAATGAGGCTGTTAATCGTGTTCAAGGATCTCACCCTCCACTTCGCATGAACCGACTGGCGCCAATTGATGCGAGTCGTTGCCCCGCGCCTTCCTGAAAGAAAGCGTGGTCTCGAATGCCTCGCCATCGCAGCTTGACTGCGAGAAGCCTCCCATCGCCTCCATCATTGCAGCGATGTTCCGAGCGCCGATGCCCATGCTTTCCGTCGCGTCTCCTTCGGCGGCCACGACATTGGTCACGGTTATGCCAGCATGCCCATCGCTCTCGAAGCACTCAACGAGCACAGGCTGGGATCGGTCCGCGTATCGGTCGAGGTTCGACGTGATGTTGTCGAACACACGACGCACGAAGGGCTTGAAGACCATAACCGTGCACCCCGGAACGGATGGCGGGGACCACACCCGAAGGCCCTGCCGCTCGCAATAGTCGGACATCTCGCCAATGCCGTCGACGAGCGCCTCTTCCAGGGTCGCCTCCTCGCACGGGACCTTCCCCTCGTCGTCCGATGCGGACGAGTAGCGCAGGATGCTGTCCGCGAGGCTCTTGATCTGGTCCGCAACCTCGTCGATGCGCCCGAGATACACCGCCAGTTGCCCCTCATCCCCACATCCGCCTCGCCTCACGATCTCGGTGTAGAGCAGAAGCTTGGTGAGCGGCGTACGCAGGTCGTGCGAAAGGCTCGTGACAAGCAGCTGGTTCGCCTGTCGCGCGCTCTCCTCGGCGGCGCGTTGTTGGGCAAACGACGTACGAAGGGACTCTAGGTTATTTGCCAGGGTACCCAGCTCGTCCTTCCCCCGTATGGTCACCGGCCGCTCGAAGACGCCGCCCGCCATGACCTGAATCTCCGAGCTGAGCAGCCGAATGTACCGCTCGATCCTGCGGACCTCCATCAGGAAGACCGTGAAGAAGGCAACGAAGCACATGACTGCCTCGGCAATCAGCGCATTCATCCGCAGCTGATACGCATCGTCACTGACAATCAGGGCCTCAGCCTGCCCGTCTTCCATCTCTAGGACGTAGTATTGGAACCAGTCGTAGGGGCGTGCCTCTATCTCCTTGTCATAAAGCTCCTCCTTGTCGGCATTCGAGGAGCTGAACACAAGCCTCCCGTCGCGATAGAGCTCGAAGAGCACCAGCGGCTGCGTCTGCGACCATGCCCTGAGCGCCGCGACATCGACGGAAGAAACACCGTGATCGTCTATGTAGCTCCGGAGCGACTGGAGGCGGGAAGCGGCGCACCTGTCCAGATAGTCGGTGTCGCGCACGTAGCGATCGACAGCCCAGGAGCCCAAAAGCTGCAGCACGAAGAAGAGCGCCATCGAGACGAGAGCAGCACGAAAAAGGGCTCGGGCGAGACGAACGCTCAGGCTCGAGACGCTACCCATTGAGCTCGCCCCCGCAGAACCGATATCCCTTTCCCCACGACGTCACGACGATCCTGGGGTTATGGGAGTCTTCCTCGATCTTCGCGCGGAGCCTTCTGATGTGCACCATCACGGTGCCGCCGCTCGCATACGTGAACGGCTCGTTCCACACCGCCTCGTAGATGACCTGCGCCGAATAGATGCGCGCGGGGTTCTGCATCAGCAACAGGAGGATCTGGTACTCGAGCTCTGTGAGGTCAACCTCTTCGCCGCGCACCCACACCGCGTTGTACGTGCGTGCTATTCGCACGCATCCGACCTCCAGGTAGTCGGTAGGCGCGATCGCGCCGGCATCGTCCTTGCTCCCATACACGCAGTAGCGCCGAAGCAGCGCCTTGACGCGCGCGATGAGCTCGACGTATGAGAACGGCTTCGTGAGGTAGTCGTCTCCTCCGGCGGAGAGGCCGACGAGCTTGTCCTGCTCCTGCGTCTTTGCGGTCAGGAAGAGTATTGGGGTGGCGAAGCTCTTCCTGATCTCTTCGCACACGCGCAGCCCGCTCACGCCCGGCATCATCACGTCGAGGATGACGAGGTCGACGTCGCCGGAGATGCGCTCGAGCGCCTGCCTGCCATCCGATGCCTCGAGGATGGCGTAGCCCTCGCCCCCAAGCAGGATTCTGATGCCCTCGCGAATCTCGTCTTCGTCCTCGACTATGAGGATCGTCTGGTCGTTCATTGCCCCCCATACCTTTCATGCGTTGAGTGGTGGCGCCCCACACGTGCGGGGACGCCACCACAGGGAGAGAAAGGCCGCTCAATGCTCACGCGCTACGAACAGGCCCCTAACCCGCGTTGGTTCCGGAACCGGTCTTGCCGGTCGTGGTCTTGCCGGAGTTGGTCGTCGCGCTCTTGCTGGAGTCGGTCGTCGTGGTCTTGCCGGAGCCGGTCGTGGTCTTGCCGGTCGTGGTCTTGCCGGAGCCGGTCGTCGTGGTCTTGCCGGTCGTGGTCTTGCCGGAGGTGGTCTTGCTGGAGTCAGTCTTGTTAGAGGTGGTCTTGCTGGAGTTGGAGCCGAACGTCGTCGACTTGTTGTCCTTCTTGGTCTGTGACTGCGTTGTGGCAGCAGCATCGGCGGGCTTCTTGGAGCCAACGCACGCCGTCAGAGGCAGGACTCCCAAGCTCATGGCGAGACCCGCTGCCAAGATTCCGCGGCCGATCCTGCCCTTGATGTCAGTTGTCGAATCCTTCATTTCCTGTAGTCCTTTCTTCGAACGCCGAAAGCGGGATTGCCTTCGACGACTACCAAGACTACGGGGCACACCTTACGATCATCGGGTTTCGCGCCTTACGCTTTCTTACGACGCGCTCCCCCGATTGCACCCTCCATCTCGTCAGCCAGGGCCTCTAGGCCGGCAACCAGGTCATCACCCACGCACCGCAGCGCGATCTGGTCCTCGGTGTCAAGCAGGGTCCCCAGCGTGAGCTCGGCGAGCTCCTCGCCCTGCTCGGTTAGGCATACGTCCTTCTGCTTGTCCCCGCGGGGGACAAGCATGACGTTTCCCGCGTCCACCTGTTGCATGACGGTGGTGTTCAGCGTCGAGCGTGGGATGTGCCACTCGTCGCATATCTCCTTCTGCGATCGGGGCACGCCATCGGCGCAGACGTAGAGCAGGACAAAGAGGCTCTCCTTGACCTCCAGCGTGCGGCGGAAGCGATCGTACTGCCCATTGATGCGGTTGAGCGTGCGCATCAGCCTGATGAGCTTCTCGCGGTTGCCTCGCATGTGCGGCTCCTATACAATACGATTTCGGATTGTTATGGGCAACAATCATCGCATATGGGAGGATCTGATGCAAGAAGCTGCAGGGGTGACGCTCAGCCCCCTAAGCCCCGATGACCGCGAGCAGTTCATCCTCGACAACCAAGAGGCGTTCCTCTACGGAGCCACGCAGGAGTTCGGCATGCGGGATGGCCACTTCGAGGAGGACGGCCAAATCATCTCCCGCGCTACCATCGAGGCGTCCATCGACGGGCAAGGCAACGAGGCCTACCGCATCATGGACCATGGCGAGATCGTGGGTGGCCTCGTCCTCCACATCGATCCCGAGCCGCATGGAGGGGAACTCGAGCTCCTCTTCGTCTCCCCCCGCGCGCACAGCAAGGGCATCGGACAGGCCGCGTGGAGGTGCGTGGAGGAGCTCCACCCCGAGGTACGCGTCTGGGGGCTGGTGACCCCCTACTTCGAGAAGCGCAACATCCACTTCTACGTGAACAAGCTCGGCTTCCATATCGTCGAGTTCTTCAACTCACACCATCCCGATCCCAACGAGCTGGACTCCAACGACAATGCGAGCGAAAAGGACGAGATGTTCCGCTTCGAGAAGGTCGTGGGAGAGGATCCGATTTGCTAGCCGGACGAACAGCCGCGTCTAGCTCATTGGCGTACTCGTCTCCCCCGTCATAGAGAGCACGCGCCTGCCCGCGATCATGTGGCACCGACAACGCTACTCGGCAACCGCTCGCCGATTCGCCACCTCGGGAATCGGGGCTGCAGATGCCGTCAGTACTGATTTTGACCACGTTTTGGGAATCGTCTGGATTGGGCATAATAATAGCCGCTTTACCTGCGGCTGCATTACTTTCTTGGGTATTCTGCATTACCCAGATCAGGGCATAAGGGTCGGCACCGCAATTGATGCTCTCTCAGCCAACGCGGCGTTGATGCCCACGTAAGTCAACCTCACGCGCTCGAGAGCCGCGAAGCGGATCTGCATGTGAAACGGCGTGTGCCAGCTCCCCCACCTAGTTGTAATGGCAGAGCAATGCTTTGTTGGTGTTCGGCGCAGATACTCCGCCCCTTCCCCGTCCTTGCGTGTGGGCGGCGATCTACATCCGCTCGCATGAGAACGACACCGCACGGCCTCTTTGACACCCGTGCGGACAGCTGCTAGTGTTGTTGTTTGACGGAACACTTTCGGGACCCGCCGGACCTTCTCGTCCGCCGGCTGGGGTTACGCCAAGACGAGGCGCACCCCGTCCGCACACCATGTCGGAGTTGCGCAAGCCACGACGACGAGGAGGTCCTCACATGCCGAACGCCAACGACGCGACCACCACCTTCCCCGAGGGCTTCCTCTGGGGCGGGGCCACCGCCGCCAACCAATACGAGGGCGGCTGGGACGAGGGGGGCAAGGGCCCCTCGGTCACCGACATGATCACGGGCGGGTCAGTGAGCGAGCCGCGCCGCATCACCAGCACCGTGCGCGACGACATCTGGTACCCCAGCCACGAGGCCGTGGACTTCTACCACCACTGGCGCGAGGACATCGAGCTCTTTGCCGAGATGGGCTTCAAGTGCTACCGCATGAGCGTGCAGTGGGCGCGCATCTTCCCCAACGGCGACGATGCCGCTCCCAGCCGGGAGGGCCTCGACTTCTACCGCGGCGTGTTCGAGCTCTGCCGCGAGCGCGGCATCGAGCCCATGGTGACCATCAGCCACTACGAGCTGCCCTACGCGCTCGCCCGGCGCGGCGGCTGGGCCAACCGCGACCTCGTCGGCCTCTTCGTGCGCTACTGCAAGACGCTCTTCACCGAGTATCGGGGCCTCGTGCGCTACTGGCTCACCTTCAACGAGATCAACTGCGCCCTGGTGGAGGGCGCCTTCGGCAACGTGATGAGCCTGGGCATCCTCCCCGACGGCGACGACGTGCCGCTGGCCGTGGGCGAGCCGGTCTCCTGGGACGTCCCCCAGCGCCGCTACGAGGCCCTGCACAACCAGTTCGTCGCCAGCGCCAAGGCAGTCACCCTCGCACACGAGATAGACCCCGCCAACAAGGTGGGCTGCATGGTGGCGAGCGCCGCGACCTACCCCTACTCCTGCGACCCCGACGACGTGCTCGAGGCGCAGGCCGCAAACCGCCGGGCAAACTGGTACTGCTGCGACGTGCAGGTGCGCGGCTCCTACCCCGCCTGGGCCCCCGCCTTCTGGCGCGACGAGGGCGTGTGGCTCGACGTCTCGGACGAGGACGCCGCGACGCTGGCAGCCGGCAAGGTGGACTTCATATCCTTCTCCTACTACTCCAGCGCGGCGGCCTCCGCGCGCGACCTCGAGCCCGCGACCGGCAACCTCTTCGGCGGCGTCAACAACCCCCACCTGCAGAAGAGCGCGTGGGGCTGGGCCGTCGACCCCAAGGGGCTGCGGTGGTTCCTGAACGAGGCGTACGACCGCTACCAGGTGCCGCTCATGATCGTGGAGAACGGCCTGGGCGCCGCGGACGTCGTGGAGGATGACGGTTCGATCCACGACGACTACCGCATCGACTACCTGCGGAGCCACCTGGAGCAGCTGCGGATGGCCATAGAAGACGGCGTGGACGTGATGGGCTACACCTGGTGGGGCTGCGTCGACATCGTGTCCAACTCCTCCGGCGAGATGCGAAAGCGCTACGGCTTCGTGTACGTGGACAAGCAGGACGGAGGCGCGGGCACCCTCGCGCGCAGCCGCAAGGACTCGTTCGCGTACTACGCCAAGGTCATTGCGTCCAACGGGGCCGACATCTAGGACTTCTGGCCAACGGGTGTAATGTGCTTTGGACTGTGGCACCTGACAGCCGGCACGGACGTATCACGAATCGTGTGACAATGGCAACCACGACTACATCTTAGCCACTGCCCTGAGTGGTCACCATGCGTGGTGACCACTTTTCATGGTGACCAACTTCTAAGCCGACAAATGCTTATGCCCCAATCGAACACGTCGTGCTGATTCTATGGACGCACCGATAATCATCGGCTCTGTTTTGTGCATAGATGTGGCCGAACTTGGTAACCAAATGGTGACCAGTTGGTGACCAAGGCTTGGTTTTGGTGAATCGACCCCCATCTGACCTGCGGTTTTTTTGAGACTCAAGCTCGCGAAAACTCATGACAATTACCCGGGCCAAGTGTAAGGGTCGGCGCCACAATGGATGCCCCCTCGGCCGGCGTGCGCCAGCCCCTATTCGGAGGTTACTGTAGCGCAAGGGAAGCGTGCCGCAATCGGCACATATGACATGGTGTCAGGGGAAAGATCCTTCACTCCGAGAGGAAGTTCCCGTGCATGCACACGCCTCGCCGCTGAGGATGGAGTCGAGCATCCTCAGCGGCGAGACTCTCCATGGAACTTAGTCTAGCGAGCCCTTCGCCCAACGATCCATGCTCGTTACAGCAACCCGTTGCAGGACCTCATGAAGTCATCCATGAGCTTGAGCATGTAGGGAGTCCAGAACTCAGGACCACCATGGTCGGCACCCTGCAGCAGGTACATCGTCGCATCGTGTCCCGTCTCCTTGAGACGCCTGTACAGCACCTCGCTACAGCGGGCGTTCACGATGCGGTCCTTGGTGCCGTGGATAATCAGCATGGGCGGCATCTCGGTCTCCTCAAAGATGTTGCACTCCGCTGATATCTGGCACTGCACCTCGGGATGCTCGCGAAGGTCGAGCTTGGTAAGCCACCCTTCCGGGCTCTCCCTCTCGAGGTGGTGTGTGTTCGACGGGTTGGAGTCGTCGAACATCACCGTGACGCTGCCGAACTGGTCGATGATGCCGTTGACCTCCGCAGAGACAGACGGGTCGATCTTCTCGCTGTCGTCCTCATGCACCAGCGATGTGAACACCACCGTGTGGCCGCCTGACGAGCTGCCCATGAGCACGATCCTGTCAGGGTCGACGTGGTACTCGTCCGCATGCAGGCGCATGAAGCGGACGGCGTTCTTGACGTCGATGACCTGGGCAGGGAACGACGCATCGAACGACGAGCGGTACTCGACCACCACCGCCACGTAACCAAGGTCGGCCACGCGGGCGGTACGGGGCACCTCGACGTGGATGTGCTGCGGAAACCAGCCGGACCCGGGCACGTAAAGAACGCAGGGGTACGTCCCAGCCGGGTTGTTGCGAGACTTGGGGACCAGAATCTGCAGGTGCAGGTCCTTGCCGTCTCTCGTGTCGTAAACAACGTCGGCCTCATAACGCGTATACACCTCGTCGCCTGTGGTCGAAATCACCGGTATCCCCTCGGCACGGAACTCCGGGAACTCCGCGTATCCCCACTCCTTGACTTCCATCGGTCTTCTTCCTCTCCTGTACTGTGATGCGGTGGCTGGGATTGCTCCTAGGCAGCTTCCTGCTCTTCCGCATGCAGCTTACTGCGTTTTGATTGACTAGTCAATCAAATCTTGTTTACTGATTTACCATTCATTCTTCACTCGACAGAGTGGCGCCCTCGTGCGAAAATGCCATTCGCGTAAGAAGGGAGCGGAGAGTGAGCATATTCGACGACATGGACATGGCTTCGGCACAGTTCACCAAGACGGACCGCGTCGTATACGAGACCATCAGGAAGTTCCCGGACCTCTTCGTGCAGGGCAGCCTGGCAGCGATAGCCGAGGAGACGCATCTTTCCGCGCCCTCGCTCACCCGCTTTGCCAAGCGCGTCGGATACAAGGGCTTTTCCGAGTTTCAATACCAGTTTCGATCGGACCTGGAGGAACGAGACGAGAATCAGACGGGCTCGAAGTCGGATGCCTATGCGGAGCTGCTGCGCAACGTAGAGCGGGACGTTCCGGACTCGCTTCTATGCGACCTTGTGAGGCG
>DJXA01000039.1:0-7684 GCA_002449555.1 Atopobiaceae bacterium UBA7016
GGAGCAGGGGCCGCAGGGGCCGGTGGGGCCGGCCGCCCAGAAGTTGTCCTCCTCGCCCAGGCGGGTGATGTGGTCATACTCAACGCCGTGGGAGTGCCACAGCTCGATGGCCTCGTCGTCGTCGCGGAAGACGGTCATGTACAGACGGTCCTTGGGAAGGCCGAGGTGCTCGGGAGCGGTGATGAACTCCCACGCCCACGCGATGGCGTCGGCCTTGGAGTAGCCACCAAACGAGAAGTTGCCGAGCATCTCGAAGAAGCTCAGGTGGCGCGAGTCGCCGATGTTGTCGATGTCGTTGGTGCGCAGGCACTTCTGGCAGGAGGTGGCGCCAATCTCGGGCATGGTCTTGATGCCCTGGTAGTACTCCTTGAACTGGTTCATGCCGGCGTTGGTCAACAGCAGCGACGGGTCATCGGGAACCAGCGACGAGGACGGATAGAGCTTGCAGCCCTTCGCCTCAAAGAAGTGCAGGAAGTCGTCGCGGATCTCGGCCGTCGTCATGGTCTTGTAATCGGTGCTCATGGTTCTCCTCGCATCAGGTGCGGAAACGTCCAAACGATTATTTTAGCAATGCGCAAAGGAGTTCCCCATGGGGGACAGGCCCAAATGGGGAACTTCATAAGTCCCCATCTGGGCCTGTCCCCCATGGGGAACGTTGTTACTCCTCCAGGCGCTCCTGCACGCGCTTCAGGGCGCGACGCAGCAAGCGGGACACCTGCACTTGGGAGATTCCCAGCTTGTCGGCAATCTCTACCTGCGTGAGCCCCTCGACGAAGCGCATGCGGATGGCGTCTTGTTCGCGCGGCGAGAAGCCCGCGATGGTCTCCTCGATGACCATGCGGTCATCAGATGAGACGAGGTCCTCGTCCTCGGTGGCGAAGCGGTCGATGATGCCGGGTGCGTCCTCATCGTCGGTGGTGCCACCCTCAAGGGGCACCGAGCTATAGGCGGTCGAGGATTCCATGGCCTCCAGCACCTCGTCGACACTCGTATCCAGACGCGCGGCAATCTCTTCCACGGTCGGCGTGCGGTTGAGCTCGCTCGTGAGCTCGTCCGTCACTTGGTTCACCTTGGCGGACAGCTCCTGCAGGCGGCGCGGCACGCGTACCGACCAGCCCTTGTCGCGGAAGTGGCGCTTGATCTCGCCCATGATGGTGGGCGTCGCGAAGGTAGTGAACTCGAGGCCGCGGTCGGGGTCGAAGCGGTCGATGGCCTTGATGAGGCCCAGCGAGCCTACCTGCACGAGGTCTTCGAGCGGCTCGCCGCGGTTCTTGAACTTCGAGGCAAGAAAGCGCACCAGGTTGAGGTGGCTCTCGATGAGCTGCTCGCGCGCCTCCTCGTCGCCTTCCTCCTTATAGCGGCGGAAGAGCTCGCGCGTCCGGTCTTTGTCCCACGCCAGCCGGCCTCGGCCCACACGGGCCGAGCGGCGCAGGCGCTTGCGCTCCAGCGCGTCATCAGCGGGCATGCGACCCCGCTTTCTTAATCAGCACCAGGCTCGACCCGTCATCGGTGAAGCCAAAGTCATCGCACACGGCATTGAGCAGGGCTTCGATAAGGTCGAGGTCCGTCTGTTCGTCATCGGCCGCGTCCACCTCGCCCAGGGCGAAGTCGATGCGCATCTCTTCGGACGACACCGTGAAGACGACGTCACAAGCCGCGGGCGCCGTGGCGCACGCATAGACAAAGCCCTCTTCGGCGGCCATGCGCACGTCGTCGACGTCGTCAACGTCCATGTCTGCCAGGACGGCCAGATTGGACGCGGTCATGCGAACGACGCGCGCGTAGGCGGCCTCTGCAGGTACGCAGAGGCGAATGGAATCTGAGTTCATGAATGCTTCTCCCCTACTCGGCCTTGTTGCCGTACGTCACGTAGCCGTTGTCCTGCGGCGCCGGCGGAATTGGGTCGGCGGCAGGGGCTGCGTCGGAGTTGGCGGCAACGCTCTCTGCCAGGGCCGCTGCGGACGAGCGGGCGGCACGGCCAGTGATGCGGTTGACCGCGGTGGCAACGCTGTTGGCGGCGGTCACGGCCACGTTCTTGACCGAGTCGGCAACGGCAGACGGAGCGGCGCTCACCTGGCTGACGTCGCCCAGGATCTCGTTGACGTGGCCAAGCGAACCGGACGCCTCGTCAAGGGCGACGCCCGCCTTCTCAAGCAGGGGCTGAATCTCCTTCAACGAGGGCTGGATGTCGTCCATGAGACCATCAACCTTGCCGATGAGCGGCTGTACCTGGCCCACCGTCTCGTTAGCCGTATGAGAGAGGTCGTCCACGACGTCGCGCGCCTTACGGATGGTAAGCGCCAGCTCGACGAGTGCCCAGATGCCCGCAGCAACGAGCACAAGCAGGGCAATGTTCAGGGGTGTGGCTTCGAAGGTCATGATGAGGTCCTTATCCCGCGTGTGTACAGACGTGCAGCAGCATAGCTACATTCAGGGTCATTCTACCCCTTCAGAGGTGTGCTCATTCTTGGAACGTCGGTATACGCGAGCATTGGCTGATACGAGCATGAAGGCAACCACGGCAAGACCTGCCACAACGGCGCATTCTGGAATCATCGTGGTTACATAGAAGCCACCTGCTTCCGCATCTACAGACCGATTGGCATAATCGGTCACCTTGACTACAACCTTGCGCGGCACAAAGGAGCGCGCGGGAACGGCAAACTCAAAGGTGCCCTCGCCCGCATAGCCATCCTCGCCCAGCTCCTGGCCGTCATGGGTCACCGCAACACGCTCGCCATCGACATACACCTCAACCAAGTTGCCCTGGGTGATGGCGTCTGTCACATGGAAAGATGCCTGAAACTCTGAACCGGTTGCCATCAGGCCAGGCAAGGTCACCTCGTCGATAATCGGCGCGACCTCGTCGAGCGTGAATTCGGCGGTGCCCACCTTTGCTGAAGCCTCGGCACGTTCCGCATCAGACGACCAGTAGCCAGCCGTGGAGTTGACGTTTGACGCCGCATCATCGGAAGCGACGTTTACACGATAGATGCCCTGACCGCCATCACCGGTATCAGAGCTGCTGCCCGAACCGAAGTTAGCGCGACGGATGGTGTAGACGTACTCGGCCCAACCGTAGTCGGTGTCCTTGCGATCAATCACGTCAAGCCGATAGCCCTCGGCACCCCCTGCGTCCTCGCGCTCTATCTGACTCGTAACGTTGGCGTACTCCTTCATAACGGCGTGGTCGGTCTCCGAGGCAGCACCGGCAACGTTAATCTCGCGCACCGTAATGGTTGGAGCCTCATCAAGAATGGGCCTTTCAGAGAGGTCGACCTGTTCGCCGCCTTCTTCAACCGATACGACATAGTTAGAGCCAAAGCGGTTTACCGAGAAAGTGATGGTGCCCTCGGCCTCGTTTCCCGCCAAGTCCGCCGCGCGCGCCGTGATGGTGTAAATGTCGTCAGCATTGACGTCATACGCGGTGTCGGTGCCACTCAGGCCGAAGTCGTCAAACTGGATGGTCTCTGAGTTTGAGTTGTAGAAACGTTCGTGGCCATACGTACCGCCGACATCACCCAGCTTATTGCCCACGAGCGTGAACTCGGTCTTCGAGGGGTCGTAGTTCCGGTCATCTGCAAAGGTGATGCGGGGTGCAACCACGCCATTGTAGGCGTTATCTGGCTGCAACGTTGCGTCGTATGCATCCTCTTCACCCGTAAAGCCCAAACGCTGCGCAGTGCCGCTAAAGGTGACCTCAGGCGAAATGGTGTCGATAACAAACTCCGGCTCAGTGAAGGCAACAGCCTCGTTGCCAGCCATGTCTTTGCCCGATACTGTCAGGTTATAGATGCCGTCCTCAGTAAACGAAACCGTGCAGACGTGTGTGTCTCCACTCGACGACCACTGGCCAACGGAGCCGTTTGTGCTTATGGAGAAGAGCGCCGGATCAAAGTTGTGCTCCCCAACGGTTATGGTTGCCGTACGAGCCTTGTTGTAATACTTGCCGTTTCGTACGTCTTGGTTGTCAAACGAGACTTGCATGACCGGAGCGGACTTATCGATAGTGAACTCTTCGATGCGAGGGGTCTCAGAGGCGTTGTTCGCCACGTCGAGAAAACCAATCCAGACGGCATAGTGGCCATCTTCATCCAATGACACGACATGCTGCCACTCAGAGCCACTGCCAACGAACTGCGACGCGGGGATGTCCCATGCGCTCAGCGAGCGTCCCGCATCTCCCTCCTGCTTCTGCACGTGCAGAATCGCGCGGTCGCCAAAGTAGCGTTGCAGGTAAGCGAAGTTGAACTCGTCAATGGCAGCAACGACGAACTGATCGGAGTTATAGTACGCACCTGCGGCAACGCCGGAAAGAGCTGCCGTTGGTGCAGTCGTATCTTCAATGAGAGCCAGGGGATACACGCCCTCGGCGTTGATGGAGGCATTGAGCTGAGAGCTCCCCTTGTCATCACTCACCGTGCCCGCATCGCTGATAGACCACGTACGCTCGTTTCCCGCCAGATCCCTCACCGTGAGGATGACGTTGCGCCCGAACTCACTGTCGTGAGGCGCACTCTCAGCACCATCGACCAGGTGAACGATTATCTCTCCTTCCCTTCCATCCTGAGAAAGAGTCAGGCCCTCGGTATAGACCCCGTCGGGATCGTTAAGGTCATTGTGTGCCTCGGCCGCGACAAGCCTAAAGTTATCCTTCACCTTGATAGTAAGTGACGTCGCGGCGTTGAAGAACTGACGGACTCCGTCGCCGTCAGCTCCAACAGCTGTGGGATCGTTGCTTGCGACAACCTCGACGATCTCTGGGGCAGTCAGGTCAACCACGAACGGCCTCGTTGCGCCAGTGTTGTACTCGCTTGTGTTTCCCGCACAATCGCTCGCCACAACAATGGGTTCGGTATACGAGCCTTCACCGTACGCAATGGTTGCCTCATATGCCGTAACGTAATCATCCGTGGATGATTTCGCAGACAGAGATCTCGTGAGAATGCCTGAATCTGGGCCCGCTCCCCTCGGGTCGACGGCGGTCTTCTCGGCGTCTTCGTCAAGATTTCGATCTTTGATTTCGACCGTTGCCTTCGCTTCATGGTTGTAGTAGGTGACGCCGCCATCACCCGTTACGCCCGGAGCGGCACTCTGGATGCTGACCGCCGGAGCCTCGATGGACTGATCGAGGGTAAATGGCTCCGTTGTCTGCGCTTCTGCAAGGTTTCCCGCAAGGTCAAAGCCGCTCACCGTAAAACTTGGATAGGAGGCATCCTCGCTGAATTCAAGCGTCGCCCGATGCCGAGGGATCCCGTGCTCATCCGTGCCCGCCTCTTCCCACGCGCCACTCACCACCGGCGCCTGGGCACGCCTAGCGCCCACGACAGCGAGATCACTAAAGCCATCCGGGTTCCAGTTAGCCTCAGTGACCGTAATAGTGGCTATGCGTGGGCTCTGGTAATAGCTCTCGTTTTGGGCCTCACCCGTTTGCCAATCGATGCTGATGACAGGGGCAGTACGGTCAAGCGTGAAGTCGCTCACGCGCACCGTATCGGAGCGATTGCCCGCCTTGTCAACGGCAGATGCTGTGATGGCGTACGTTCCCTCTTCTGAAAACGTCACCCGATACGTATGGACGTTATCCTCTGAGCTCACCCAGCTGACCTTACCGAAGACCTCGTCCTTGCCATTTGGCCTCACGCCCCAAGCCTCAATGCCAACCATGTTCTGGGCAGTCCCTGCATTGAGCGCGGCCTTGCCGTCTAGGCTATTCTCCTCCACGACAACCGTAAGAACCGCTCCACTGCAGTTGGAGAATTCGCCGTCAGCGACTGCATTGCCCTCAGCGTCAAGAATCGTAACGACGGGCTTCACCTTGTCGATCACAACGGCCTTGGTCACTTGATTGGCAGCACCATTGCCGGAGATATCCTGCAGCAGGTCACCGCCCGCGGTGATGGTATAGCTCGCCTCGGTACCTTGCGGCTGAGTAAGCTCCATCTTTGCCGTATGGGTGCCGTCAAATGCCCGGAAGTCAAGTCCGTCTGCGCCGACCGCATACGTCTCAGCGGAAGCAGAATCGTCGCCCGCCAGTCGCTTTACTACGCGCATGACACCCTGAGTGGGTCTGAACTGCTGGAGCTTCTTGAAGTTTGCCTCGTTGACGTCCAGCTCAATGGTCTGGTCCTGGTTGGTATAGACGAGTGTCTCGCCTGGATATGTATAGACCTGATTACTTGGACCGCGCAGCGAGACTGAAGGCGCTGCCAAATCGAGGGCAAGCGCATAGGGATTTACGTCAATGAGAGCGTCGGCCAAAGATGCGTCAACATGCACGGCTTTCCCTTCGCCATCCATTACACCGTCCTTGCTGATGGCCCATGTCGTGGCGTTTCCGGACCTATCGCGCAGGGTAAGGAATGTGGACCGATCGACGGTGTCACCGTCATCTTTCAGCGTGATCGTCACGGTGCCGGTAGCATCACCTGGCTCAAAGCTTGACACCAGCTTGTCTACCAGCTCGTCCTTTCCATCTCCACCTACAGATATGCTGTCGAGCGCCGAATTGTCAGCCACGTCAAGCGTAATAGCCACATCGGTGGATGGCACCTCAGAACCATCGTACACAGCCTTCACATCACCAAAAACCAGCAGGGCTTCTCCTTCTTCACTGGTCAGCGTCAGATCAGGTTGTCGGCTCACGCTTCTAAGCGAGATGACGGGAGCCACGTCATCACAATAGACATCTGTGGCAATGGCAACTGCCTCGCCAACGCCGACGCCATCATGAGGCTCAAGCGAGATCAGCTCTGTGTGGCCCGCCATAAGGGCATGCTCGGCAATCCACACACCAGGAGTGCGAGGGTCTTCCCTCCAGGACAAATCGACCTCACGCTCTTTCCCGTCAAGGATGACATGGGCCTTCGTAGCGTTCGGATCGAAGTCCGTGTCGCTGACGAAGAAAGCCACTTCTGGGGCGTTGTCACCTCGGTAGTAGCCTTCCTCTCCCACGGCGATGCGCCCAACCGGTTCAGGGTTGATGGTAAAAGCGTCAACATCTATCTCATCTATGAGCTCATTGCCCGCCGAGTCTAGAGCGGTCACGACAATCCGTGAGTAGGTAGCTGCGTCAGCCAAGAGGACCTCTTGGTTCGCATCGATGGCAACAAGCTCGCCATCCTTCTCAATCTGCACGGCACAGCTGGCGAGCTCCGCATCGTCTTCCACCGAAACCGTAACGCTCCGAGAGCGATAGGTGCCGTCACCCACTGAAGCCTCGGGACCAAAAGCCACCGTCGCCGTAGGAGCGACCGTATCCACCACGAAGGTACGCATCCAAGCATTGGTCTCATTACCATCAGCGTCAACAGCGACGACACTGACCACGTTGGAGCCCGCCTCAAGCACAACCTGAGCCTTAAGCTTTGCGGGATCCTCGCTGTCTTGGACGAGCGATACGCTGCGCACCTCATCCGCCTCAGAAGCGCCGGGTACCACATGGGCAATTTTGACGCAGCTCTTCACCAGGTCAAGGCCCTGTCCCCCATCCACGATTTCGACCTCAAGCGTGGTGAAGCTTGTCATAAGGGGTTCAGGGTGTGCCTCGCTTTCTTCAGGCTCCACGTCAACGCGGCACACCTCACCATCGGCTTCCTTTACGAGCCTTGCGGTAACGAGAGACTCCCCATGTGCGGCTGCTTCAGACGCCGTAGAAGACTCGCGTGTCACTGCACCCGCTTCG
>DJXA01000039.1:7816-13114 GCA_002449555.1 Atopobiaceae bacterium UBA7016
AGCTGGTCCTGAGCTCGTTCGCCCAGCTCCTCCGCAATGGCAGCCATGCCTTGAACTGGCATCAACGAAGCCGTGAGGACGAGCGAGAGCGTGCCCCTCAGCACCGCCCTCCCCGCGTTCCCCATCATATCCTCAACCCTCACGGGCTCTTTCTTATCCAAGAATGCGCGTCTAACCATGATGAACGCCCCTCAATCTGCCGAGATAACCTTGTCCGGATGGATGTGTACGATCTTTCTTGAGACACGAAATGCCGAAGGATCCGTGACGCTTGCCACCGATGTAGGCACCGCGTCTCGGTTGTCAGCCATGATTGGCCCATCACCAACACCTCGCCTGGGAGTTCGAGCCGCAGGCGTGCTGAGGTCACCGTCAGTTGAGGATCTGACCACAGCACGAGGAGCAACGCGCCTCCTCACGCCACCTGTGCTCGGCTCCCTGGCCACGCGCTGACGACTCGCCAGGTCTTTCGTCACGCCGCGTATGTCAAGCGCGAAAAACGTATACACCGCCCACATCGCCAGCACGGCGGACACCACAAAGGCGGCAACACCGGCATAGAAAACAACCTGCTGCGCTGCCATGCTATTCACCCCTCTTCGGGCTGACGGGCATCTGCGCCACGGGGCTCTTGTACGTACGCGACACGTTTGTCCTCGCGGCTTCGTAGCCGTTCTCAATCTCGTCGTACATGAATCCTGATGCGCCATAGTTAGCTGCAACGAAGTCACTCAACGCGTCAGTCTTGGCCTTTACGGCTTCGAGCATGCGGATCACGTCATGCTCACCCACGCCGGCGCGCATGAAGCCCGAAAGGTAGGTTGAGCTTGCAATAGACTCAAAGGCTACCTGGTAGAGCCTCAGCTGAACGATGGGCTCGGACTGGCTGGCGATGGGCGCTGTGATATCGTCTCCGACGATCGCACCTTCCAATGCCTGCCAGAACGTGAGATAGCTCCCCGTGGCGTCCCTACCCTCTCTGCTTGCCTGCGAGAACAGGGTGTGGAACATGCCGATGGTGTGATAGACCTGCGTGGCAACGTACTCATCAATTACGTTGTCCACCTCTAGCCCAGCGAAGTCGCCCGCTGCGGGATCACATGCCTCGAGCGCACGCTCAAACCAGACCGCAGACTGAGTGGCGTTTTTCACGGCTCCCTGACCTGTTGCGGCGACTGGCAGCAATTCATCCGTCTGATCCTTGACGCCCAGGTAGTCGTAGTAGCAAAGGTACAGCACACCCACGTCGTAGCAAAGGCGTGCATAGCGATCATTGCCGGCGAGGTCGCGCCCGTACTGCTGCCAAATGCGAGCAAAGCGGCGCTCCTCGGTTGGCGTAAAGACCTCGTCGGCCTTGTACACCTCAAGCAGACGCTCGTAGGGCTCGATCCGAGAAGGTGCAATGTTGATAGCCTGCGCATAGCGTTCCTCGGCCTCGGAAGCGCTAGCCGTACGAGCCTCGCCTGTAGACGCGTTTCCTGCCGCTACGTTGACCTCTTCTGTGCGTGCCGCGCTCGCTTCATGCATAAGCGTGTCGTAGGAGGTGTTGCGCAGCGTCGCGCTGCCAATCATGCAGGCAATGCCCAACGCAAGCGCGATGCCCGAGGCTCGCACGCGCCACCAGAATGTCCTGAGCTTGCGCCGCTGCTCCAAGCGGTATTCCTGCGTGAGCTCCTCATAGCGCTCGAGGTCGTAGCGCATCTCGTCAATGGTCTGATACCGCTGGCTCGGGTCGCGCATGGTGGCGCGCAGGAGTACCTGTTCAAAGCCATCAGAAAGCCCTTGGTTTACCTCGCGTATGGGCTTAAGGTCAAGCTCGACATCCTCAGAGCCATCGGCTTTGCGGACACGTCTGGGCACAATACCCGTCACCAGCGAATACAGCGTGGCTCCGAGGGCATAAATGTCTGCCCGCGGGTCTGTGGGCGTCGTCTTATGCATCTCGCGATCGATCTGCTCCGGCGCAGAGTAGCCCGCCGAGCCAATGCGCCTGCTATCACCGCGACGCCCCGGCAACAGCTCATACGCTATGCCAAAGTCGATGAGCTTGACCGAGCCGTCATCGCGCAGCATGACGTTACCGGGCTTCATGTCGCGGTACACGACGGGCGGGTTCAGGCTATGCAGGTACCCCAAGACATCACACAGCTGGATGCCCCATGCAATGACATCGGCCTGGTCAAACGGCCTGCCCTGCTGGCGAAGCACGCGCGAAAGGGGCCGACCGTTGACGTAGTCCATCACCACGAAGATCGTATCGCCCGTATCGATGATGTCCACCACGCGCGGAATTGCAGGATGGTCCAACCTTTTCATGAAGTTCGCTTCGTCGATGATGGCCTGACGATTTGCCGCACCCTGCGCTCCAGCAACGTTGGGCTTGATTTCCTTTATCGCCCATAGCTTGTCGAGGCGCCGGTCGTGGCCAAGCCACACGTTTGACATGCCGCCCTTGCCAAGAGCGGCAATGAGCTCGTATTTGTTGTCAATGACACGCCCGATTCCCGGTTCGTTCACTATGCTGCGCCTCCCCTCGAAACCATAGTTCGGACATCGCAAAAGTCCCTGGTATCACGGGTGGGCTCAACCCGCACAAGGTTTCCCGAGAAGCACGCCACCGTAAGGTTGTCTGACTCACCTCGCTCGAAACTCTCACGTATGACGCGCTCGCAAGCCTCCTCCATCGCATGCTCGCTGGTGCGGTCAATTCCCTGAAAACAGCGGGAAACACGCTCGCCACCAATTCGGCGATAAGCCCCATCGCACAGAACCACAAAGATGTCGTCAGGCGAGAAGGCGCCTTCGTAAAACGAAGGTCTCAGCACGCGCTCGGTACCCACAGACTGCAGAATCACGTTCTTCTGAGCAAATGTCGCCGCATGCTCAGGACTGAGCTCGCCCGACGCAAGCTTTTGGGCAAGCAGTGTCTGGTCTTCCGTTACCTGGCGAAACTCCCGCGGACCGATTTGATACAGACGGCAGTCGCCCACGTGAGCCGCCAGAAAACGCCCCTGACAGGCGATGACGCCCGTAAAGGTTGAACCCAAGTTGGCGCCAATGCTCGCGCCATAGGCCCGTATCTGCTCGTTGACAGATGAAAGCAGCACTCCCCACACGACACGGACCGCGGCGAACGGAAACGCGTCCACTTCAGCCATACCGTCCAACAGCACGGGAAGCTCCCCTTCGAACCACGAGGCGAATCGTGCCACCACCGTGGAGCTCGCAACCTCTCCCCGCGCCAAGCCACCCACGCCGTCGCAGACAATTGCCATGACCGCATCGCCAAAGCGTGTATTAGCAACCTCGACACAGCAAGCGTCCTCGTTTGTCGGCTTGCGCGTGCCTCTGTCCGTTCGTGCGGCAACCAACGCCATTGCGCACCTCCTGCTGTGCGAATCAACAAAGCAAGCCAGCGCGACAGGCGCTGGCCCTACAGACAAGGACGATTGGGCTGCGTTGGTAGGACAGCAATCATATCGCAAAGTGGCGTTACTGTGATGTTTAAATTCATATACATTTTGGAGAGCGACAATCTCAACGTCTTGTCTTGATAGAAACGCCGCATGTAGTAGAATGAATTGCGGTTCTGCAGAGTTGTTCACCCCATAACATCACATCTTCACATGATGTGATGTTTAAGAAGAATTCGGTTGCCATGAGCATTGTTGGAGATAACATCCGTGCCCTTCGTGAACGCGAGGGGCTCACGCAGCAGGAGCTAGCCGACGCCATTCACGTATCGCGCGAGACCGTGAACAAGTGGGAGAGCGGTGCCATAGAGTCGCTACGCGAACGCAATGTTGCCGTGCTGCGCAATCGGTTTTCCCTGACCGTTGATGACCTCCGCTCTGAGCACAAAGGCCTGGCCGCGCAGCTACACGGACGCGGAATGGGAAGCACCGGCCTGGCCGGCTTGGGTCCTCACGCCGTGGACTCGGGCGCCAGTATCTCCCCCACTCGGTCATATGTCAGCGACATTCTTTGGCAAGACCATCCCGAAGCCTTTGCCATCGAGATGGACTCGTCCATGTCTCGGGTGCTGCCCGCGGGATGCCTTGCCTTTGTAGATCCACAGATCACCCCGGCAAACGGGGCGATCGTGCTGGCGGAAATCGTCACAGAAGGCGGGTCGGAGCTCAAGGTGCGCCGGTTGCATTTAGGCTCAACCAAGGCGCTACTTTCGGCCGAAAGCTATGAGGCCGATGTTGAAGACATCGTGGTCGACACCGACCAGCTTCATGTCCGCGGCACTGTCTTTTGGTATCAGCCCTCCGGAGAGCTCGCCTAGGCTACGAATTGCGATTGTTGACCGGAAGGGCGCCGGCAATGTCAACAATCGCAATAGGTCAGGTTACTCCCCTGCGCGGTCGCGACCGATAGCCTCGGTCCTCCACGCCTCCCAGCCACGCGGCCCGGGCTCAAAGAACGCCCCGCGCTCAAGCCCGTCCGGCAGGTACTGCTGGTCAACCCAGCCGCCCGGGAAGTCATGCGGATACTGGTACGGCCCATACGACTCAGACCCCGGACGATGCCGGTCGCGCAGATGGTTGGGCACCTCACGCGCCGGGCCGCTCCGCACCTCTTCCTGAGCCCGCGCCAGACCCATGTAGCTGGCGTTGCTTTTAGGTGCCAGGCACATGTACGTCACGGCCTGCGCCAGGTTGATGGAGCACTCAGGGTAGCCGATGACCTCGGTGGCCTTGAACGCCGCCTCAGCCACCAGAAGAGCCTGCGGATCGGCGTTACCAATATCTTCGCTCGCCAAAATGAAGATGCGCCGCGCAATGAACTTCGGATCCTCGCCCGCGTCAATCATGCGTGCCAACCAGTACAGCGCGGCATCTGGGTCTGATCCGCGCATGCTCTTGATAAACGCCGAGATGATGTCGTAGTGCATGTCGCCGGACTTGTCATACGTCAGGCCACGCCGCGGGTTTGCCTCGTGCACGTGCTCCACCGTAATGGCCACGGGCTTCTCCGCCGTCGGCTGTGGCTCGCCCACCGGCGGAAGGGCCATCTGACTCGCCAGCTCAAGCGAGGTGAGCGCCGCGCGGCCGTCTCCCCCAGCCAGCATCACGATGTCTTCCAGCGCATCCGCGTCCAGCGTGAAGGCACCTGCCAGCCCGTCCGGGTCGTCAATAGCGCGCAGCACCAGCTCGCGCACCGCCGCGTCATCCAGATGCGTCAGCTCAACCACGCGCGAGCGACTAATCAGCGCCGAATTCACCTCGAAGTACGGGTTCTCCGTCGTGGCGCCAATCAGCACCACCACGCGATCCTCCACCGCATGGAGCA
>DJXA01000076.1 GCA_002449555.1 Atopobiaceae bacterium UBA7016
GCCACGACAGCAAGTCCCCATAGGCGACTTAGAAGATGCGCAGGAATACCAACGCGAGCACATAGCCCAGAAGACCGCAGCCAGGGAAGGTGAGAATCCAGGTCATGACAAGGTCCCCCGCGATCTGCCAGTTGACGGATCGCACGCTTTTCGCGGCGCCGGCACCCATGATGGCGCAGGACTTGGTGTGCGTGGTGGAGACCGGCAGGCCCAAAATGGTAGAGATGAGCAGGCTAAACCCATCGCTCATAGACGCTGCAGCGCCTTGGTACTTTTCCATGGGGACCATCTTGGTGCCCACCGTCAAGACAATCTTGCGGCCGCCCACGGCCGTGCCCACCGCCATGATGAGAGCGCAGGCAACCATGAGCCAAAGCGGATAGCCCTCTACCTGAGACACGCCGGTACCCTTGGCAAGCATCACGGCGAGCGTCGCCGTAGACATGAACTTCTGCCCGTCTTGGGCTCCGTGCATCAGGGCACCAAAGCCCGCGCCCGCCACCTGCAGGCCACCAAACAGGCGGTTCATGGAGCTGAGGTTTGCCGTGGCAAAGATCTCCCTGATTGCCTTGGTAGAAAGAAAGCCCAGCGTAAAGCCCATAATGGTAGAGAGCACAAGGCCATAGATGACCTTCATCCACTGGCCCATGTTGATGCCCGCGATGCCACCCGACACGGCTATGGCTGCTCCGGAAAGGCCCGCGATGAGCGCGTGGCTCTCGCTTGTTGGGATGCCGAAGTACCACGCCACGCCAGCCCACACCACGATGGCCACCATAGCCGCCGCAAGCGAGACGAGAGCCGCATGGGCATCGCCACCGAAGTCCACCATGTTGCTTATCGTATCGGCCACGGCGCCAGAGAGCATCGTGGCGCCCACAAGGCCGACGAAGTTTGCGACCACCGCAAGGATGACCGCATTCTCAAAGGTGATGGAGCGCGTACCCACCGCGTCGGCTATCGAGTTTGCCGCGTCGGTCGAACCATTGACAAAGATAGTTGCTGCCACCAAAAACATGGTCAGCGCCAGGAGCGGATCAGAACTCACCGCTGCAAGGAATTCAGGTAAGGAAGGCATAACTGCCCCTTTCGGACGAACAGCAATAACAACCCCACCCACCCCACGATTTCGTGGATTCATACAGTACGAGACGAGGTTCGCCGTTTGGTTGTGTTGGTGTGAACGCGTGTTACAGGGACGTAAACTCGAATCGGCTGGTTGTGTTGCATGCGCTTTTTCGCCTTTGCGGAGTCCCGCTTGCGCGAAGATGGGATGACCGAGAAAGGAAGTACGTCATGGCGCATATATTGCTCGTCGAAGATGACAAGTCCATACGTATGGCACTTGACTTCGCTCTTACGCGCGCGGGTTACGAGGTAAGCTGCGCGTCAAACGGCGCTGAGGGGCTTGAGACGGCACGCAGCGTTAAGCCGGACCTCATTCTTCTTGACATCTTGCTTCCCAAGCTCTCTGGCATCGAGGTGGCACGCACCCTGCGTACGTCGGGCAGCAAGACGCCCATCATCATGCTCACCGCCCTTGACCGCGACGCCGACAAGGTGGCCGGGCTTGACGCGGGAGCGGATGACTACGTCACCAAGCCGTTCTCAACGCCCGAGCTCTTGGCACGCATTCGCGCCAACCTGCGCAGGCAGGGGCTCGGCGCCATTCCCAGCGGCTCCATCACGGCAGGTCCCCTCACCATCGACATCGACGCAACGCGCGTAACCCTCGACGGCAAGCCCATCAAGCTCCGTTCGAAGGAGTACGCGCTGCTGCTTGCTCTTGCCACGCACCAGGGCGCCCTCTGCACGCGCCAGTGGCTCGCGCAGGAGGTGTGGGGAGAGGTGTTTCTGCCCACCTCACGCACCATCGACACGCACGTGAGGCGGCTGCGCAAGGCGTTGAGCGGTACTTCGTGGACCTTCGTGCAGACCGAGCATGGCATGGGATACCGCTTTGACCCGGTCGAGGGAGGCGCATGAGTTTGAGCGCTAAGCGTGCCGGTGATTGGCGGACGGGCTTCATCATGGGATATGTCCTCGTCGCGCTCCTTTTGAGCACGGTGTGGCTCTACTTCTTGCTTGGTCCCGTGAGCCAAGCTATGGAGGCGCGTCAGCGGGAGGGCCTGGTCTCGGTTGCCAACGCAACCGAAGTTGCGCTTGAGACCAGCGAGCTGCCCGTCGAGGACATCCTCGAGCGCGTCGCGTCGAGCGACGGACTGCGTCTTACGCTGATCTCGCACGATGGCGAAGTGCTTGCCGATAGCTCTGGCACCGTTGACCTTGGAAGTCATGCAGAACGACCCGAAGTGGCCACGGCGCTTGGGGGATCGCTGGGCTTTGACCGCCGCACCTCGGAATCGGACGGGATTGAGTATCTGTACGTCGCCGTTCCAAGCGATGCGAGGGCCGAAGGCGCGGTGCTGCGCATCTCGATGCCCGTGACGCAGGCTCATGCGGCCGTCATGCAGTTCAAATGGACGAGCTTTGCCCTGCTTGCCACGACGTTTGTACTTGCGGCGGGCGCCGCGCTGTACTCGTTCTCGCGCGCCTCGGCCCCCGTCAGCAGGCTCGAACGCGTGCGCACAGACTTCGTAGCAAACGCAAGCCACGAGCTCAAGACCCCGGTGGCAGGCATTCGTCTGCTCTCTGAATCCATCTCCGCAGCAAGCGAGGAAGGTAACACTGAGGTTGCTGGTCAGTTCGCTCGCCAGCTATCGCACGAGTCCGAGCGCCTCCAGAGCCTCATCACAGACCTCATGGACCTTTCGCGGCTCGAAGACGAGGCTTGGCCCGCCCTTGGGTCCGAGACCTGCGACCTCTCGAGCGTCGTTGCCACCTCGTTCGAAACGCGCCGCACGCGCGCCAGCGAGGCGGGGCTGGCCTTCACGCTTGACGACCAGGTTCCCATTGGTCAGACATGCCGTGTGGGCATGTCGGTGGCCAACGCCACGCTTATGGTGGACAACCTCATTGACAACGCCATCGCTTATACGGAGCAAGGCGGCGTGCGCGTGCGGCTCTCTCTTGAGGGGCATACGGCCGTCTTTGAGGTGTCCGACACCGGCATTGGCATACCCCCCAGAGACCAGGACCGCATCTTTGAGCGCTTCTACCGCGTAGACACCACGCGCTCGCGTGAGACGGGCGGCACGGGCCTCGGCCTTTCGCTCGTACGCCACGCCGTACAACGCGGTAAGGGCACCATCGAGCTTGAGAGCGCGCTTGGCCAGGGATCGACGTTCAAGGTCAGGCTGCCGCTTGCGCAGTAACCTGCTGCATTCATCGCAAATTGTTTCTGAGCGATGAAAGAATTAACTGTCGCTAACTTTTCTCTTGCTTTCCTTCGTTCAGAGAGTAAACTGTAGTTAGCTTCCAACGAGGGACCCTCTCCCCCTCAGAGAAGCGGGATTGTTCCCATATGCAAGAGGACGCGCATTTCCCCCAGTTTCGCGCGTCCTCTTTTGCTGTCTCGGCATACCATGTACGGCCATCTGCAACCTCCTATGCAAGCATTGCGCTTTTCCCGAACTATGATGATGGGCAGGGAAGAACCACGACGTGAGGAGACGCCATGTCCGTTATGTCCGATATGATCAGGGCCCAGTTCAAAGAGGGGGACGACGTCCGCGACGCCGGCCTGACCACACCCGAGGGCATCAAGCGCTTTGACGACATCGCTTATGGCCCCGATGCCGACTGGCAGCTGCTCGACGTATACCGCCCCAAAGATGCCGAGGGGAAGCTGCCGGTCATCGTGAGCATCCACGGCGGCGGCTGGGTGTACGGCGACAAGGAGCGCTACCAGTGGTATTGCATGGATCTGGCGCTGCGCGGCTTCGCGGTGGTCAACTTCACCTATCGCCTCGCGCCGGAGTTCAAGTTCCCAGCGAGCATGGAGGATACCTGCGCCGTGTTTGCCTGGACGCTCGACCATTCCGAGGAGTATGGCTTCGACACCGATCACGTCTTTGCCGTGGGAGACTCCGCTGGCGGCCATATGCTGGGCCTCTTCAGCAACATGTGTACCAACCCGGCATACGCGGCGAAGTTTGACTTTGCGGCGCCGGCCGGATTTGTTCCCACGGCGGTTGCGCTGAACTGCGGCGCCTACCACATTGCCGTGACGGACGACCCCACGGACCTCACCACCGCCCTGATGGCCGACTATCTGCCCGAAGGCGGTAGCGAGCGCGAGCTTGACTTGGTCAACGTTGCCCCACACGTGACGGACACGTTCCCGCCCGCCTACATCATGACGTGCGACGGCGACTTCCTGCACGATGCGGCAGAGCCCCTCTCCAAGCTGCTGCGCGAGCT
>DJXA01000211.1 GCA_002449555.1 Atopobiaceae bacterium UBA7016
TCCTGATCGTCCGGGCCCGGGGCGCTACAGCGGGGCAATGCGGTAGGCAACCATACGCTGCTGAACCAAGGCCTTCACGCGGCAGAAGAAGACGCGACCCGCAACCGGCGCCACCAGGCGCTCGCGCACGTGCGCGTCGAAGGCGTCGAGAACCAGTCCCAGTTCCTGGCCCTTCTCGATGACATCACCCGGCTTGACCCGGCCGTCAAGGTAGCCCGACGAGCCTTCGGTACGCACATCCACCAGCTCCGACTCGTCCAGCCGCACACCGTCGGCACCCCCGCTCACGTGGCCCGAAAGCAGGCCGCGCGTGCCCAAGAAGCGCATCACGGCGTTGCCGACCAAGGTCGCACTCGGCCGATCGATACGATCGGTAGTGCGGCTGTACACCGAGAAGGCATGCGTGCCCCACTCCTGCCAGCTGTAGTTGAGCGTGCCCGTGTCAAAGGGCTGCGCATCGCGCGAGACCACGCATGGCAGCCGGAAGTCTTCGGCCATCGCAAGCGACTCATCGCTTACCGCACCCACCCTCATCACGCGGACGTGCGGCAGGAAATCGCCCTGCTGGTTGAAGCTCGCAAACTGAATGCCGTAGGTGCTGCCACGCACGGCCCCAAAGATGCCCGCGGCCACGCGCTCGGTGGTCTCGTCAAACGCATCGCCCGGAAAGCGCCGGTTGATATCGGTACCATCGGCTGGCCAAAAGCGGCTCGCTACGTTCATGGAGAGTGGGTTTGCGCAGGGGATGACCAGGATGCGCACACCTTTGCGAAGCCCGCCGCGCTCTTCTACGCGCTCAAGCCGCTCCACCATCCGTGCGCAGGCATACGCCTGCTGTACCTCGTCACCACGCATGGAGCCAACAATCGAGCACGTCGGCACACCCTGTCGCTCGCCAAACTCAAACCCCTCCACACGCAGGGGCTCACGATAGGGCACCTCAAGCCGATAAACGGTAAGCCTTCTCATCGCGCGCCTCCCAACACACGGGCGAGCAACGTGCCCGGATACACCAGCGGCTGAGCCCTCAGCGATATCACGGCTCCTTCGGCAGGCGCCACAACCTCTGCCTTAACCTCGGCCTCCAACGGGTCGGCAATGACGCCGATGACCTGCCCCGCACGCACCGAGGTACCCAGCTCAAGCCGCGGCAAGAAGATTCCCGGCACCTCGGCGGACACCGACGTGACGTTGCTGTCTCGCACCAGCCGCGGGGAAGGAAGCGCCACCGACGAGCTGGTCCAGCCGCCCAGATGCTCGACCAGGCGCAGGATGCCCTCGGTCAGCCAACTGCCCGCGTCCTCGGTGATACGCAGGCTCTCGCCCATCTCAACCACCAGCGAGCGCGTGCGTTTGCTGTTGAGCGTATGGGCAAGCGTCGAGCGGAGAGGGTCCGTCGAGCCATACACCCATACCAACTGCGTGTTGAGGAACTGTGCAAGGGGCAGGAGCGTCTTGGCAAAGCGCTCCTCTACCCGCACCTGCGAGACCTCGCGCAGGTGCGCGTCGGGCGCGTGGATATCAACGCACACGTTGGCGCCCTTGATGTCGGCCACTATGGCCGCTGCCAGGGCCTCGTTCATGTTTCCCTTGGGGTCACCAGGGAAGGTACGGTCTAGGTCGAGGTCAAAGAGCGGCACGCCGTGCTCGGAGGCGCTGATGCCCAGAGGGTTCAGCGCGGGGTAGATGTCGACAATGCCGCGCAGGTCACCGATGCGTTCGCGCAGACGCTGGGCCAGCTCGAAGGCCACGAACTGCCCCTCGAGACCGTCGCCGTGGATGCCCGTGACCACGGCAACACGCGGTCCGCGCCCACCGCGGCCCTCTATGCGGTTCTTCTTTACGATAAGCCGCTCGCCCACCGGCAGGGCCGCCGAAAAGACCGTCTCTATCACGCGCCACCTCCTTCAGACGCCGTCCCGTCCATTTTGACGTATGGGAGCGTCCCAGCAAGGTTACTCGAAGAGTTCGTCAATCCCCACAAGCCGTACGTTCCCCGCGCGCTTTGCCTCTCGACGAGCAGAATCGGCAAATCCAGACTTTGAGAAAACAAAGAGGTGGACGGAGCTCGGCTGATCCATGACCGAGAGCGCTCTTCTCTCAAGTGTCTCGATTACCCGCGCATCAACAACGTCGTCTGTCCATTTGCACTCGCCACAGACGAGCTCTCCGTCACTGCCGGCTACCACAACATCGACGTCAGCTTGCTCACGTGCAATGACGTCGGTACCCCACCATGAGCCAACGCGCGAGGGCAGCACGTCAATACTCCCCTCTGCCATGCGCCGTATCACCCATTGTCGGCAGACGTCCTCAAACGAATGTCCCACAAAGGTGGCGAGGTCGTTATCGCATATGCACCTTTTTTGCGTCTACTGCTTCTTGGCTTCCTCAATCATGTCGAGCGCCATCTGCATCACGCGGTCGCCGCGGATCATGCCGTAGTCCTGCATGGGGATGACGGCAAAGGGCACGCCAGCCTCCTTGAAGCGAGGCTCAAACTGACGAAGCTCGAAGGCGACCTGCGGGCCCAGCAGTGCGCAGGCAAGCTCGCTGAGCTGCTCGATGGACGACTGCTTGATGGCAGACACAGGACGGGCATCCACCATAACCTCAACGCCCTGTGCGTCGGCGTAGTCCTGCATCCTCCTCGCAAGCAGACTGGTGGACATACCAGCACCGCAGAACAGACGAACGTGAAGCATAGGGAACCTCCCTTGACGCGTCGCGCCGTAGCGACCCCTCTCACCGTACATATCATTATTGCATCTTTAGTGGACGTTGGTGGTTCCGCCTGAACGGGCAACCATCGACCCGCCCACTCGTTCAGCGAGAACGCGAGCCTGGTCAACACGCATGTCATCGCAGGTACCCACACAAAAGCACTCTACGTGCAGTGCCGCCATCTGTCCCATTTGTATGGGTAAACGTTAGGTGGTGTTCCTTTGGTCATGCCGCAGCGGGCCATCCGCGGCGTGCCACGCTGAAAGCCTTATTCTGTTGATGACCAAACGAATGAGGCTGGCACCATCGCTCAAAGAAGAGGCACCATCGTGAAGCTGCTTATCATCCGCCACGGAGACCCGGACTACCTGCACGACTCGCTGACGAAAGAAGGCCGCGTCGAGGCGGCCCTGCTCGCCAGCAACCTGAGGAACGTTCCCATCGACTACGCGTACGTCTCGCCGCTGGGAAGGGCGCAACTGACCGCCCAGCCAATCCTCGACGCCAAGAAGCTGACGGCAACCACCCTGGACTGGCTGCGCGAGTTTGATCCGAAGGTCATGCACTCGGGTTCGCTGCTGCCAACGTGCGCATGGGACTGGTTGCCCGACGACTGGACCGAGCATGACTTGTTCTACACTGACCGCTGGTATGAAGACCCGGCCATGGTCGCTGGCGGCGTGAAGGAGCGTTACGAGGAGGTCTGCGCTAGCTTTGACGAGCTACTCGCCTCGCATGGCTATGCGCGCAACGGCCGATGCTACCGTGTCACGCGCTCCAACCACGACACCGTCGCCCTCTTCTGCCATTTTGGGCTTGGTTGCGTCCTGCTCTCGCGCTTGCTTAGCGTGTCGCCCATGGTTCTGTGGCATGGTCTGTGCGCTGCGCCCAGCTCCGTCACCACGGTGTACACCGAGGAGCGTCGCAAGGGCGTGGCATCCTTCAGGGTGGCCGAGTATGGCAGCACCGAGCACCTTGCCATGGGCCACCTTCCGCCATCATTCTCGGCACGCTTCTGCGAGTGCTTTGATGATGCGGACCGCCACTAGCGCGCTTCGGGCGCAACGATAAGGAGGGAGGCGGGGAGGTACACCCCATACAAGTGGGACAGGCACCGCAGTCCGGTGAGACGTTGGGGGGTAGCCCCTTTTGTTGCACGCAACAAAAGGGGCTACCCCCCAACGTCTCACCGGACCTGGGATTCTACTCGTGCAGGGCCTCGCCGTTGGTCTCGATCACGTGCTTGTACCAGTCGTAGGAGTCCTTCTTCACGCGCTCGAGCGTGCCGTGACCGTCGTTGAAGCGGTCAACGTACACGAAGCCGTAACGTTTGCGCATCTCGCCCGTGCCGGCGGAGACCACGTCGATGGGACCCCAGTACAGGTAGCCCATGATGTCGCAGCCGTCCTTGATGGCCTCCTCCACCTGCAGCAGGTGGTCGCGCGTATACTCCACGCGGAACGGGTCGTGGATGTGGCCGTTCTCGTCGAGGTTCTCGTCCAGGCCGATGCCGTTCTCCACGATGAACAGGGGCACGTCGTAGCGGTCCTGCAGGTAGTTGCACACGTAGCGCAGACCCTTGGGGTCAACCGGCCAGCACCAGGGCTCGGGGCTGCACGCGGTGAGGTACGGGTTCTTGACGTTGCCCGTGGCACCGCTCGTGGCGTTCTTCACATCGTCGGCGCCCGCGGCCTTGCTGCTGAAGACCGAGCTGCGGTAGTAGCTGAACGCAAAGTAGTCGTTGGTGTAGTTGGCAATGAGCTCCATGTCACCGGGCTGGATGTCCAGCTCGACGTTGTTCTCCGCCCAGATGCGCCCGACGTAGCCCGGGTAGCGACCCTTGAGCATGACGTCAGAGAAGAACGACTGCTTGCGCTGCATGGCCTGCGCGCCCAGCACGTCGTCGGGGTTGCAGGTCTCGGGGAAGCACGCGATGCCCGACTGCGAGAGCATGATGCCAATCTTGGCGTCGGGGTCAATCTCGTGGCAGGCCTTCACGGCCAGCGCGTTGGCCACAAATTGGTGATGCCAGCCCTGGTAGATCTGCTGCTGCGTGAGGTCGGCGTTGACGACCTCCTTGTTGGTGGGGTGGATGTCCAGCATGCCGCCCGCAGCAAACGGAATCATGCGGCCCACGTTGATCTCGTTGAAGGTCATCCAGTACTTGACCTTACCCTTGTAGCGCTTGAAGATCGTGTTGATGTAGTTCATCCAGAAGTCGATCATCTTGCGGTTGAGCCATCCGCCGTAGTCGATGAGCAGGCCCAGCGGCGTCTCGTAGTGGCTGATGGTGATGACCGGCTCCATGCCCAGCTCAAGCATCTTGTCGAAGAGGCGGTCGTAGAACTCCAAGCCCTTCTCGTTGGGCTCGTCCTCGTCACCGTGTGGAAAGATGCGCGCCCAGCTGATGGAGGTGCGGAAGGCCTTGAAGCCCATGCCGGCCATCAGCTCGAGGTCGCCCTCGTAGCGGTGGTAGAAGTCGATGCCCTCCTCGGAGAGGTGCACGAAGTCGTGCTCGAAGCTGGGCTCCCACTTACCCGTCTCGTCGTTCCAGCGGATGTCAGGCGGGTTGCCGATGCCCGTCATGACGTCGGTCACGTTCAGCTGCTTGCCATCCTCGAGGTACGCGCCCTCAAGCTGGTTGGCCGCCACCGCGCCACCCCACAAGAAGCCCTCAGGAAATGCCGTTGCCATACCCTTCCTCCTTTGCCTCGTTGTTCAAACAAATACGCTGTGGCCAGTATCACATGGTTTCATTACGCATCCTAGAGCCCCTCGATTAGCGGTTCCGCACGCACTACCCATACAAGTGGGACAGGCACC
>DJXA01000162.1:0-295 GCA_002449555.1 Atopobiaceae bacterium UBA7016
AGAACAAGGGCATCCAGGAGCTGCTGGACGCCGTCGTCGACTACCTGCCCAGCCCGCTTGACGTCGAGCAGATCGAGGGCACCGACCTCAAGGGCAACGAGGCCATCCGCCACGCTGACCCCAAGGAGCCCTTCTCGGCCCTGGCCTTCAAGATCATGACCGACCCCTACGTGGGCAAGCTGACCTACCTGCGCGTGTACTCCGGTCACGCCGACTCCGGCAGCTACGTCTACAACTCCGTCAAGGACAACCGCGAGCGCCTTGGCCGCATCCTCGAGATGAACGCCAACGAGCG
>DJXA01000162.1:383-643 GCA_002449555.1 Atopobiaceae bacterium UBA7016
GTCGACCGCGACGGCTGCTCTGCCGGCGACATCATCGCGTGCGTGGGCCTCAAGAACACCACCACCGGTGACACCCTCTGCGACGAGAAGAACCCCATCGTCCTCGAGAGCATCGAGTTCGCGGCGCCCGTTATCGACGTCGCCGTCGAGCCCAAGACCAAGGCCGAGCAGGAGAAGATGTCCGTTGGCCTCGCCAAGCTGGCCGAGGAGGACCCGACCTTCCAGGTCCGCACCGACCACGAGACCGGCCAGACCATCAT
>DJXA01000162.1:743-6500 GCA_002449555.1 Atopobiaceae bacterium UBA7016
GGGCGAGCTGCACCTCGAGATCATCGTCGACCGTCTGCGCCGCGAGTTCAAGGTCGAGTGCAACGTGGGCAAGCCCCAGGTCGCCTACCGCGAGACCGCTGGCAAGGAAGTCAAGCACGTCCAGGGCAAGTTCGTCCGCCAGTCCGGCGGCCGTGGTCAGTATGGCGACGCCATCATCGACCTCACGCCCATGGATCCCGGCTTTGGCTACGAGTTTGTTGACGCCACCGTCGGCGGCTCCATCCCCAAGGAGTACATCCCGTCCGTGGACAAGGGCATCCAGGAGGCGCTGGAGACCGGCGTCATCGCCGGCTACCCGGTGCAGGACATCAAGGTGACCCTGGTCGACGGCTCCTACCACGAGGTCGACTCCTCCGAGGCCGCCTTCAAGATCGCCGGCTCCATGGCCATCAAGGAGGCCCTGCGCAGGTCTGATCCCGTCCTGCTCGAGCCGATCGAGGCCGTTGAGGTTGAGACCCCTGAGCAGTACATGGGCGACGTCATGGGCAACCTCTCCGGCCGCCGCGGCAGGATCGAGGGCATGGAGGACCGCAGCAACACCAAGGTCATCAAGGCCAAGGTGCCCCTGGGCGAGATGTTCGGCTATGCAACCGACCTTCGCTCCCAGACCCAGGGCCGCGCGAGCTACACGATGCAGTTCGACTGCTATGAGCCCGTTCCCAAGTCCATCAAGGACGAGATTGTCAGCAAGAACGGCGGCAACGCCTCGTAACTATACGTAGCCAGCGAGGGCGCGGCGCGCCCGCGCCCCCGAAGATGGAGGTACCAGAAGTGTCAACCCAGAAGATTCGTATTCGCCTCAAGGGCTACGATCACGAGGTCGTCGACCAGTCCGCGAAGCTCATCGTGGACACCGCTCAGAAGACCGGCGCCCGTGTTTCCGGCCCCATCCCCCTGCCCACCGAGCGCAACCTGTACACGGTCATCCGCTCGCCGCACAAGGACAAGGACTCCCGCGAGGAGTTTGAGATGCGCACCCACAAGCGCCTCATCGACATCCTCGACCCGAGCTCCAGCACCGTCGACAGCCTGATGCGCCTCGACCTGCCCGCTGGCGTGGACATCGAGATCAAGCTCTAAGCTAGAGCGATATGAAGCCTGACGAGGGCCCCTTCCAAAGAGGAAGGGGCCCTCGTTGCGTTATGGCTGCAGATAACTGCTAGCTTCACGCCAGCTTCCTCCCGAGCGGTTTTGTGCGGTTTGGGGGTAGCCCCTAAACCGCACGGAAAGATAGCGAGTCAAGAGAGGAGAACACATGCCAAAAGCAGCACGCAAGAAAGGTGAGAGCGGGTTCTACCACGTTGTGCCTAAGGGCATCGCAGACATGATTCTGTTTGAGGACGACGGCGACAGGTCGCTCTACCTCAAGTGGCTCCGAGAGGCAAAGGATGAGGCCGGAATCATGGTGCACGCCTACTGCCTGATGAGCAACCACGTGCACCTGGTGCTCGAAGACCGCGATGATCATATGGCTGAAGCGCTTAAGTACGTGCACGAGCGATACGGAGCCTACTACGCCGAACAGGTTGGAAGGCGTGGGGGCATCTTTCGCCGGCCGTTTTGGAGCGAGCCAATCGAGAGTGACGAGCACCTCCTCTGCGCCGTTCGTTACGTGCACGCTAATCCTACCGCGGCAGGCATCTGTCCAGCAGCGGCCTACGAATGGAGCAGCGCGAAGGATTACCTTGGGAGGAGCGGTGGCCTGACAGACAGCGAGCTTGTCCTTGACATGTGCGGCGGGCGCGACGGCTTCGTCTCGTTCAGCAGGGCCTCTAACATGACGGCGTGGGCCTTCCCCGGAAGCAGGCTGAGGTCCCATCTGACCGACGAGGAGGCTCTCAGGATGGCGAAGGAAATCGTGGGCGAGGAGAAGCTCCAAGGATTCGCATCGTTGTCTGGGGCTGAGCGCGGCGACGTTGTCGTGCTGCTCAAGAGCCGTGGGTTCCAAACAAATCAGATTGCCAGAATGGTCGGCATGAGCGAAAGCTATGTGAGAAAGGCTTCGGTGTGCGGCTAAGGGGCTACCCCCAAACCGCACGAGTGCGGGAAAGGGGCTACCCCCCAACGTCTCACCACGTGGAATCTTTGTGAATACCGCGGAGCCGGGCGGTGCCTGCTATACTCGAAAAGCTGCTGAATTGTGGGCGTATGCTGTCTAAGCCGCATGCCTCAACCTGTGTAGAGGCACCTGCTCGCGGACACGATTGCACACTAACCCGCAGGTCACAGCATACGTCGGATGCGGTCCGCTGGGGAAGGGCACAGGGTGTGCCCCGTACGTCCAATCGTCCCATGACCGCCAAAAGAAAGGACCAGGAATGGTCAACACGATTCTCGGCCGCAAGATCGGGATGACTCAGGTGTGGGATGAGGACGACAACGTCGTGCCCGTCACCGTCATCCAGGCCGGCCCCTGCACCGTCTCGCAGGTGAAGACCAAGGCCACCGACGGCTATGACGCCGTCCAGATCGGCTTTGGCGCGATCAGCTCCAAGCATGTCAACAAGCCGCTGGCTGGCCACTTTGCCGCTCAGGGCGTCGAGCCGATGCGCTATCTGCGCGAGGTTCGCGTCGAGAACGGCGAGGAGCACAGCACGGGCGATGTCGTCACCGTTGCCGACTTCGCCGACGTCAAGGCAGTCGACGTCACCGGCACCTCCAAGGGCAAGGGCTTCCAGGGCACCATCAAGCGTTGGAACTTCTCCCGTGGCCCCATGACCCACGGCTCTCGCAACCAGCGTAAGCCGGGCTCCATCGGCCAGTGCGCTTATCCCGCGCGCGTCCGCAAGGGCCTGCACATGGCCGGTCACATGGGTGACGAGCGCGTCACCGTCAAGAACCTCAAGCTCGTCCGCATCGACGCCGAGCAGAACCTCATGCTCGTCAAGGGCGCGGTGCCTGGCGGCAAGAACGCCCTCGTCCAGGTCCGCATGGCCTAAAGGGCCTCGTCAACCAAGCCTTTAGGCAGTCAAGGAGGACACCATGTCCAGCGTTGAACTCAAGAACGTCGAGGGGGGCGCGGCCGGTACGGTCGAGCTCAGCTCCGACGTCTTCGGCATCGAGCCGAACGTCCCCGTGATGCACCAGGTCGTCGTGGCCTATGAGGCCTCGATGCGCCAGGGCACCCACGCCACCAAGAACCGCCACAACGTCAGCGGTGGCGGCAAGAAGCCGTATCGCCAGAAGGGCACCGGCCGTGCCCGCCAGGGCTCTACGCGTGCCGGCCAGTGGACTGGCGGCGGCGTCATCTTCGGGCCCCAGCCGCACAGCCACGCTCTGCGCGCCAACAACAAGATGAAGAAGCTTGCCATGCGCTCCGCGCTCTCCAGCAAGCTGGCTGACGGCGAGCTCATCGTCGTTGACGAGCTCTCCTTCGAGCAGCCGTCCACCAAGAAGGCCGCTGCCATCGTCAAGGCCCTGGGCCTCGAGGGCAAGCGCGTGACCCTCGTCGTGCCTGACGACGACGTCGTTACCTACCTCGCCTTCCGCAACCTCCCCAAGGTGACCATCATCGGCACCTCCGAGGCCAACACCCGCTTCATCCTCGACAACGCCGCCATCCTCATGAGCGCCGCCGTCGCCAAGCAGCTCGAGGAGGTGCTTGCATAATGCAGTCCGCATACGATGTCATCATTCGCCCGATTGTTTCCGAGCGTTCGTTTGACCTCATGTCCCAGGGCAAGTACACCTTCGAGGTGGCCCGCACGGCCCCCAAGGAGGAGATCGCCGCTGCCGTGGAGAAGCTCTTCAACGTGCATGTGACCAAGGTCAACACCATGTGGGTGCGCCCCAAGAAGAAGCGCGTCCGCTACCAGTACGGCATGACCCGCACCTGGAAGAAGGCCATCGTCACCCTCGCGCCCGGCGAGCAGATCGAGATCTTCTCCAACCAGGGCGAGTAAGGCATTCCGCCCGGCAGTAACAACCGCCGGGCTCTTGTGCCGCGCGTGAGGGATACGCGCGGAACCGTGGTAAGAGCTACCAGGGAAACGGTCCCTCGGTAGGAAGCAAGTCCGGTGTCGTCCCGCTCCCCTTAGGCGGGCCGGCCAACGGAAAAAGAAGGGAAAACAGTAATGGCAGTTAGACACCTCAAGCCGACGAGCGCAGGCCGCCGCTTCCAGACGGTGTACGACTTCAAGGAGCTCACCACCGATAAGCCCGAGAAGTCCCTCCTGGAGCCCCTGCCCAAGAAGGGTGGCCGTAACAACAACGGTCACATCACCACCCGTCACCAGGGCGGCGGCACCAAGCGTCAGTACCGTAAGATCGACTTCAAGCGCCGCAAGGACAACGTGCCGGCGAAGGTTGCGACCATCGAGTACGACCCCAACCGCTCCGCTCGCATCGCGCTTCTTCACTATGTCGACGGCGCCAAGGCCTACATCCTGGCCCCTGCTGGCCTGAAGGTCGGCGACACCGTCGTCTCCGGTGAGAAGGACATCGACATCAAGCCCGGCAACGCCATGCCGCTGGCCGAGATCCCCGTGGGCACCCTGGTCCACGCCATCGAGTTCCAGCCTGGCAAGGGCGCCGCTATCGCGCGTTCCGCCGGCACCTCCGTGCAGCTCATGGGCAAGGACAACGGCTATGCCGTCCTGCGTATGCCCTCCTCCGAGCTTCGCCGCGTCCTGCTCACCTGCCGCGCCACCATCGGTGAGGTCGGCAACGCTGAGCACTCCAACATCGTCATCGGCAAGGCCGGTCGCAACCGCTATCGTGGCGTGCGCCCGACGGTCCGTGGTACGGTCATGAACCCGGTCGACCACCCGCATGGCGGCGGCGAGGGCAAGAACCACACCTCCGGTCGTCCTTCCGTCACTCCGTGGGGCAAGCCCACGAAGGGCAAGAAGACCCGCGACCCGAAGAAGGCAAGCAACCGCCTCATCATCCGTCGTCGCAAGACCCGCACCAAGTAGCGGCACACGATAAGGAGATAGAAAAGCATGAGCAGAAGTCTCAAGAAGGGCCCGTTTGTGGAGACTCGCCTCCTTCAGCGTGTCGTCGCCATGAACGAGGCTGGCAAGAAGGAGGTCATCAAGACCTGGTCGCGTTCCTCCACCATCTTCCCCGACATGGTGGGCCACACGATCGCCGTTCACGATGGCCGCAAGCATGTCCCCGTGTACATCACCGAGTCCATGGTTGGTCACAAGCTGGGCGAGTTCTCTCCTACGCGCAAGTTCACTGGCCACAAGGTCAAGTAGGGGAGGTAAGAAACCATGGCTAACAACAACGAGGTCCGCGCTACCGCCAAGTACGTGCGCATGGCGCCGCGCAAGGTGCGCATGGTCGTGGACACCATCCGTAACAAGTCCGTTGAGCAGGCCCTCGAGGTCCTGCAGTTCTCCACGCGCGCTGCCGCCGAGCCGGTCGCCAAGGTGCTCCGCTCCGCCATCGCTAACGCTGAGAACAACAACAACCTTCGCTCCAGCAACCTGGTCGTGAAGGCCGCTTACGTGGACGAGGGCCCGACGCTCAAGCGTATCCGCCCGCGCGCCAAGGGCTCGGCTTCGCGCATCAACAAGCGCACCAGCCACATCACCGTCGTCGTCGCACCCAGGAAGGAGGCGTAAGGATGGGACAGAAGGTACATCCTACTGGCTTCCGCCTCGGCACCACCGAGGAGTGGCGTTCCCGCTGGTACGCCGACAAGGACTACGCCGAGAAGCTCGGCAATGACCTCAAGATCCGCAAGTACCTCGAGAAGCGCCTTGAGCGCGCCGCCCTCTCCCGCGT
>DJXA01000162.1:6585-8738 GCA_002449555.1 Atopobiaceae bacterium UBA7016
GACATCGAGCGCGCTGGCGACAAGGTGAAGGTCACCATCTACACCGCTCGCCCGGGCATCGTCATCGGCAAGAAGGGCGCCGAGATCGACAACCTCCGCGCTGACCTCGAGAAGGTCGCCGGTGCTGGCAAGGGCAACGTCAACGTCGACGTCATCGAGGTCAAGCGCCCCGAGCTCGACGCCAACCTGGTCGCTCAGTCCATCGCCGAGCAGCTCGAGGGCCGCGTCGCCTTCCGTCGCGCCATGCGCAAGGCCGTCCAGTCCGCCCGCAAGGCCGGCGCCAAGGGCGTCCGTATCCAGTGCTCTGGCCGTCTGAACGGCGCCGAGATGGGCCGCCGCGAGTGGTACCGTGAGGGTCGCGTGCCTCTGCACACCCTGCGCGCCAAGATCGGCTATGGCGAGTCCACCGCCCGCACCACCATGGGTGCCGTGGGCATCAAGGTTTGGATTTACCTCGGCGAGCAGATGAAGGGCCAGCCTGCGCTGCGTCCCGAGCTCGAGGGCAGCAGCCGTCCTCGCCGCGGTCGCAATGAGAGGAGGGCCCGCTAATGCTCGCACCTAAGCGTGTGCTCCACCGTAAGGTTCAGCGTGGCTCCATGAAGGGCCAGGCCAAGGGCAACACCAAGCTCTATTTTGGTGATTACGGCATCATGGCCATGGAGGCCCACTGGATCACCAACCGCCAGATCGAGGCCTGCCGTGTCGCTATGACCCGTAAGATGCGCCGTGGCGGTAAGGTCTGGATCACCATCTTCCCGGACAAGCCCATCACCAAGAAGCCGGCAGAGACCCGCATGGGTTCCGGTAAGGGCAACCCCGAGGAGTGGGTGGCCGTCGTCAAGCCGGGCCGCATCATGTTCGAGATCACGGGCGTTTCCGACGAGGTCGCTCGCGAGGCCCTGCGTCTTGCTCAGCACAAGCTGCCGATCAAGACCAAGATCGTCACCCGCGCCGACCAGGACGTGGAGGAGTAGGCAATGAAGTATAAGGATATCCGCGAGCTCTCTGATGCCGAGCTCGCCGCCAAGCTCGAGGACGGTCGTGCGGAGCTCTTCAACCTCCGCTTCCAGATGGCCACCAGCCAGCTGGACAACACCGCCCGCGTGACCGCCGTCAAGCGTGATATCGCCCGCGTCCAGACCGAGATGCGTGCTCGCGAGATCGCGGCTGAGAACGCTCAGAACTAAGACCAGGAGAGTAGAGAAATGGCTGAAACCGAGACCAGGAACGCTCGTAAGGTCCGTACCGGCGTGGTCACCTCGCTCTCTGGCGAGAAGACCATCACGGTGCAGATCGAGTACCGTAAGCGTCACCCCAAGTACAGCAAGATGATGACCATCCACAAGAAGCTCCACGTGCATGACGAGAACGGCGAGGCCGGCCTTGGCGACACCGTGCGCGTTATGGAGACCCGTCCTCTCTCCAAGACCAAGCGTTGGCGCCTGGTCGAGATCGTGGAGAAGGCCAAGTAAGCAACGCACCACTTCCGGCTACGTGCGGCTTAAGCGCGCACCTCTAGTCGGGGAACCTTTGGAGGATTCGCAATGATTCAGATGGAGACCATGCTCAACGTCGCTGACAACAGCGGCGCCAAGCGTGTGAAGTGCATCAAGGTCCTTGGTGGCTCCAAGCGTCGCTACGCTCGTCTCGCCGACGTCATCATGTGCGCTGTCCAGGAGGCCACTCCGGGCGGCAACATCAAGAAGGGTGACATCGTGCGTTGCGTTGTCGTGCGCACCGTTAAGGAGACCCGTCGCAAGGACGGCAGCTACATCAAGTTCGACCAGAACGCCTGCGTCGTGGTCGACAAGGAAGGCGAGCCCCGCGGCACCCGTATCTTCGGGCCCGTCGCTCGTGAGCTGCGTGACCACAGGTACATGAAGATCGTCTCGCTCGCACCCGAGACGCTGTAAGGAGTGGACTCATGCCTAAGATGAACGTGAAGAAGGGCGACAAGGTCCAGGTCCTCTCTGGCAAGGACAAGGGCGCAACCGGCGAGGTCCTGCGCGCACTGCCCGCCGAGGGCAAGGTCATTGTCGAGGGCGTCGCCATGGTGAAGAAGCACCAGAAGCCGACCCAGATGGGCCAGCAGGGTGGCATTCTTGAGCGCGAGGCCGCCATTGACGTATCCAACGTCATGCTGATTTGCCCCA
>DJXA01000081.1:0-848 GCA_002449555.1 Atopobiaceae bacterium UBA7016
GCGTTGACCAGCACAATTACGCGCTCGTTAGCGGTCTTGCGCTGGAAGACCAGATGCGTGGGCTGCACCTGCAGCTGGGTGTAGTCACCCCAGCGCAGGGCCTCGCTCTCGTTCTTCGCCTTGGCGAGCGCGCAGATGAAGTCCGTCAGGTCGTTCCACTCGGGCGCGGCAAGGGCCGGGCGCAGCTCGTGGTCGCCAAAGTGCTGCTCGCCCTCAATCCCCCACTCGCTGCCGTAATAGATGCACGGCACGCCGCACATGCCAAACACGATGCCGTAGAGCGGCTTCAGGTGCTTCTTGTCATCAAGCTTGGTAGCGATGCGCGGCACGTCGTGGTTGTCGGCAAAGTTGAGCAGGTGCTTGCCGGTGTAGAGGTCCCACGGGTGGCTGCCGCTCTGGCGCTCAAGCGCGTAGGCAACCTCATGCATGTTGGCCGCGTTCATGGACGACCACAGGCCCTTGTACACCTCGTAGTTGGTGACCGAGTCGCACATGGTGTCGCTCATCCAGCGGTTGTAGTCGCCAAACATGGTCTCGCCCAGAAGCAAGAACTTGTCGCCGCGCTTGGCGGTCAGCTCGTTGGCAATCTGGCGTAGGTAACCAAGAAAGCCCAGGTCAAGGCAGTAGGCCACGTCAAGGCGCAGACCGTCGATGTCATAGTCGCGCTCCCAGGCGCGGATGGTCTCGGCGCAGTAGTCATTCAGCTCGAAGCTGTGGTGGTTGAGCTTCACCAGATACGGCACGCCCGCCCACGTCTCGTAGGAAAGGCCGTCGTTGTACTCGTTGTTGCCGCCCCAGTTGATGTTGAACCAGCCCGCATAGGGCGACGCCTCGCGCTTTTCCAGCAC
>DJXA01000081.1:1005-4903 GCA_002449555.1 Atopobiaceae bacterium UBA7016
CGTCAACAACGCGCCGCAGGTCATCGTGGGTGCCCAGGCGGCAGTCAACCTGACGGTAGTCGATGGTGTCGTAGCCGTGCGCCTCGCTCTGAAAGACGGGGTTGAGGATGAGGCAGCCCACGCCCAGCTTGGCCATGTGGTCAATCCAGCCGTTGTCGATCAGCTGCAGCAGGCGATGCTCAAGCACGCCATCGTTTTCGTAGGGCGCGCCGGTCAGGCCGAGCGGATAGATTTGATATGCGACGGAATCCTCGTACCAGGACATGGTTTCTCCTTGTGTCGTGCAGCGCCGGGCGCCGCGGGGTGGTTGGTGGGCGGGCGCACCAAGCGCGCCGCTACACCATCTCTTCGGGCCTGAACACTTCGTCAAAGCGCTCTGCAGTGAGGTATCCCAGGCCCACGCAGGCTTCGCGCAGGCTGATGCCCTCATCGAAGGCCTTGTGCGCCACGCGCGCCGCGTTCTCGTAGCCAATGTAGGGGTTGAGGCACGTGACCAGCATGAGCGAGTTGTGCAGGTTGTCGTGCATCTTCTGGCGGTCTGCCACGATGCCCGAAACGCAGCGCTCGCGGAACGAGTCCATGCAGTCTGCCAGCAGCCGCGCGCTCTGCAGCCAGTTGTAGGCGATGACCGGCATGAACACGTTGAGCTCGAAGTTGCCCTGACTTGCCGCGAAGCCGATGGCGGCGTCGTTGCCCATCACCTGCACGGCCACCATGGTGACGGCCTCGCACTGTGTGGGGTTAACCTTGCCGGGCATGATGGAGCTGCCGGGCTCGTTCTCCGGGATGCGAATCTCGCCCAGGCCCAGGCGCGGACCGGACGCCAGCCAACGCACGTCGTTGGCGATCTTCATGAGGTTGGCGGCCAGCACCTTGAGCGCGCCGTGGCTGAAGGCCATCGCGTCCTTGCCCGTCAGCGCATGGAACTTGTTGGGATCGGTGAGGAAGAACTCGTTCGTGAGCTTCTCCACGTTGGACGCCACGAGCGCATCGAAGGCGGGCGGCGCGTTGAGGCCCGTGCCCACCGCCGTGCCGCCCAGCGCAAGCAGGCGCAGGGGTTCGGCTGCCAGGAGGATGTCATCACGGGCAGCCTCCACCAGGCCGCACCAGCCCGAGATCTCTTGCGAGAAGGCGATGGGCACGGCGTCCTGCAGGTGCGTGCGGCCGCTCTTCACGATGCCCTCGTTCTCACGCTCCAGACGCTGAAGCTCGTCGATGAGGGCCTGAGCTGCGGGAATGACGCGGCTGGTAAGCGCGAGCACGGCAGCAATGTGCATGGCCGTGGGATAGGTGTCGTTGGAGCTTTGCGAGCGGTTGACGTGGTCGTTGGGATGGACGGGCGCGGCCAAGGTGATGCCGCGCTCAGCCGCGAGCTGATTGGCGCGCGTGGCGATGACCTCGTTCACATTCATGTTCGACTGCGTGCCGCTGCCGGTCTGCCAGACCTTGAGCGGGAAGTTGCCGTCAAGCTTGCCGGCCAAGAGCTCGTCGCAGGCGTCGGCGATGAGTGTGCCAGCCGTCTCGTCCAGCACGCCAAGCTCGACGTTTGCCTGCGCGGCGGCCTTCTTGAGGATGCCAAACGCGCGGATGATCTCGTCGGGCATGGTCTCGGTGCCAATGGGAAAGTTCTCAAGGCTGCGCTGCGTCTGCGCACCCCACAAGGCGTCGGTGGGAACGCGCATCTCGCCCATGGAGTCGTGCTCTATGCGGTAGTTGGCCATTGGGTCTCCTCACGACGGTCGGTCCTGTGACATTGTACGCGAGAAGCCCTTCTTGCCCTAGCTTGACCTCACTTGTCACAAGGCCGTGCTACCATAGCTCCATCATGCCAAGCTGGAACATACATACCGCGCACGCCGAGCGGCTCCTTACTGAGTACGGGGCCGACGCTTTGGGCATTCGCGACGTTGACGCGTTTTTGCTGGGAAACCTGCTGCCTGACGTCTACGTGGGCTATATGGTGCCCGATTGCTCACGCAAGATTGCGTACAAGGACACGCACTTCGCGGATCCCAACTTTGTGCCCGAGCCGCGCTATGGCGAGTTCTTCGAGCTGTACGCGCAGCCCGATGAGGACGGGCTGGTGAGCGACCTCGTCCTTGGCTCGTGGGCGCATCTGGTGGCGGACCATGACTACAACCGGCACGCCAACCAGTTCTTTGAGGCGCATGGCATCAAGCCGTGCACGGAGACGCGCATCAAGAAGCAGGGTGACTTCGACCTCTTTGGCCGTACGCTGGACATCAGCCTGGTTCCGCAGGTGACCGACGAGGTGCTGCGCCAGTGCGCGCGGTACCCGCAGTATCGCGTTGACGAGGTGGACGTGTACGCCACCCGGCGCTCGATGGAGCGCATCGTGCGCGACAACGCCGAGCGCCATGTGTACGGCGAGCCAGCGTACCAGATGCTGGGCGCGGAGTTCTTTGCCTCCACGTTTGACCAGGTCACCGAGCACATCCACGCGGGCCTTGCCGCCTATGCCGCCGGTGATTCGGCCTGGGGCGCCCAGCGCTAACAAGAGCGTGACTGGCCCGCACGAGTACACCCATGGCTGAGACTGCACTCGTCATACTAAACCACACGCTCATGGACCTCGTGAGCGTCAGCATCGTATATCTCCTGCTGAGCGAGGTCTTTCGGCGCAACGGCGCGCCCGTGCTTTGGTATGCCTACTTCCTGGTCAAGGCAATCGTCGACATCACGATTCAGCACCCTGGCGTGCATGGCGTTTTGGCCGAGTCGTTGCGAAGTTTCTCTTGGCTTTGGTTTGCCTTCACGAGCATTGCTTCCTTTGTGGTCATATGCCTGAGCTTCAAAAGCGACTATGTGCTCGTTTGCGTGTGTGCCGTCCTCTGCGACCCACTTGTCAGCGCGATGGTCGCATCTGGGTGGGTCGTCGCGAATGCGGTATATGGCAATGTCAACGACGTTGGGTTCTACGTCCTCCTTGGACCTCGCACGTTCATATCCTTGGCCGTGACCGTCGTCCTGTACCTCGTCCTGCGCGTTCCTGCCACGCGCCTGCTCAAGGCAGTCTGCCGAAACGTGCTTCGCCATCGAACCCTCTGGGGCGTCTGCGCGGTCTTCATGGCAGTCCTCTTCACCCTGGGAAGTCACACGCAAGACAGCTACGAGTCACTGACGCTCTATCTCTCGAACGCCATCGTGACCTTCAGCATCATTTTGGCGGGCATAGCCTTCATGCTTCTCAAGCAGGGTCGCGACCTTAGCCGCCGAAAGGAAATCCTCCAGACGTGCCTCGATGCCTCTCAAAGATACGACGAGACGGTTCGCGGACAGCTCACCCAACTTGAGCAGGACTTTCTTGCCTTGGGTGGACACGAGGCGGTCCTAGGGCGGCTTCGCACGCGAGAGGAAGGATACACGGGAGAACGCATTGCCCAGCTCGAGCAAACGTACCAGCACATGCGCGCAGGATCGTTCTGCAATCGGCCCGCACTGGATGCAGTGCTGTCCGCCGCGCAGCACCGGCTGAGCCAGGTTGGCATCGTATCGAACATCACGGTAGCAGGCGTCCCCTCTTCGGTCGCGGTTCCTGTCATGACTGTGCTCGCCGTTGCAAACCTCGCCTACGAGGCAGCGAAGAGAGCGCCAAGGCATGGAGACAACCATGTTGTCCTGCGCATTCGCGGCATCGGCAAGCAAGTGCTCATTCGCCTTGAGGTACCAGCTGAGTGGGGCACGCTGTGGGCTCGACGCTACCTTCCCGCGCTGGACAACCAGGGCAGCGGATTGGTACGCGAGAAGCGAGAAGGCACTCGGCGCGTGGTGCTCGTCGTATGCGAGGGTGGCAGCTCATGAGGGTGCGTTCAACCCAATTCTCGTAAGCTCATTCGGACATTTCGGGGCCGACTTCGGTCCGTTTCTGCCGGTGGCC
>DJXA01000081.1:4999-6329 GCA_002449555.1 Atopobiaceae bacterium UBA7016
GGCCACCGGCAGAAACGGACCGAAGACGGCCCCGAAATGTCCGAATGAGCCTTTTGGCCTACGACCTGACCTCGCCGCCGGTGGAGCGCATGACCTTGGTCACGAGCTTGGCGTGGGCCTTCTCGACCTCCTCGGAGGTGAGCGTGTGGTCGTCCGCGCGATACGTCAGCGAGAACGCCATCGACTTCTTGCCGGCGCCCACGCGCACCGGGTCGCGGTACACGTCAAAGAGGCGTACGTCGCGCAGCAACTTGCCGCCCGCGCTCGTGATGCGCTGGACCAACGTCTCGTAGGTGACGGACTCGTCCACCACGATGGCCAGGTCGACGTCCACGCCCGGAAGCGTCGGCACGTCCTGGTAGGGCAGCTGCTTCTTGGCAAGGCGCTGCAGCATGTCGACGGACAGCTCGAAGGCCACCACGGCATCGCTCACGCCAAAGCGCTTCAGCGACGTGGGGTGAATGTTGCCCACCCAGCCGAGCACCTCGCCACCAGCGAGCACCTCCGCCGCACGGCCGGGCTGCAGCCAGCCGTAGCGCTCGGGATCGCACGGCTTGTAGCGCACCTTGGTGATGCGCAGGGCCGCCAACAGCTGCTCCACGACGCCCTTGGCGTCAAAGAAGTCCAGCGTGGGGTACTTCACGTTCCAAGCGTCATCAGCCCAGCAGCCAGAGAGGACGCCGGCAACGTAGGTCGGCTCCTTGGGCAGGCTCTTGTGCTCGTGACCAAACAGCACGCGGCCGATCTCATACAGGTGGACGTTGGCCACGCCGTGGTCCTTGTTGTACGCAACGGCACGCAGCAGGCCCGGGATGAGGTCGCGACGCATCTCGCTCTGGTCAGCCACCAGCGGGCGGATGATCTTCACGGGGACGCCCTTGCCCTCGTCCGGCATGCCCAGGCGCTCGAGGTCGCGCGGGTCGGCGAAGCAGTAGGTGCTGGTCTCAGAGAGGCCGCAGGCACGCATGGTCTGACCGATGGTGCGCAGGCGCTGCTGGTCAGGCGTGAGGCCGCCGGCATGGTTGCGCGCGGCGGGCAGGGTCGGCTCGATGTCGCCCTCGCCGTACAGGCGCACGACCTCCTCGATGAGGTCGATCTCGCGGGTGAGATCGGGACGGTTGGTGGGAGCGGTCACGTTCCAGGCGTCGTCGCTCGTGCGCTCGACGGTGCAGCCCAGACGGGTCAGGCGCGTGGCCATGAAGTCGTCCTCGATGGCAGCGCCAGCAATCAGGCGGGCGCGGGCCGGACGGAACGCGATCTGCGGAGCGGCAACCGGCACGGGATAGGCGTCAACCATGCCCGGGCAGACCGTGGCGCCGCAGCAGCTCTC
>DJXA01000081.1:6413-8758 GCA_002449555.1 Atopobiaceae bacterium UBA7016
AAGAGCGCGGCCGCGATGTCGGACACGGTTGCGCAGCCGTTGGCGTCAACCACGCGCTCGTAGCGGATGGACGCCTCGCTCATCAGGTCGAGCACGCGGCTCGTACGAGAGATGTTGCCGCTGTTGAACGCGGCACTCTCCAGCAGCACGTCCACCGTGTTCTCGTCGATCTCAGAGTTCAGGCCGCCCATGACGCCAGCCAGCGCCACGGCACGGTCGTAGCCGTCGGAGATGACGGTGTTCTCAGAAGAGAGCGTGCGCTCCTGGCCGTCGAGCGTGGTCAGCACCTCGCCGTCGCGGGCGGCGCGCACCACGATGTGGCGCTTGCCGTCAACCTCGGTCAGCTTGCCCAGGTCAAAGGCGTGCAGCGGCTGGCCGGTGAGGAACATGACGTAGTTGGTGACGTCCACCACGTTGTTGATGGTGCGGGCACCAGCCGCCATGACGCGCTTGGCCAGCCAGTCGGGGCTCGGGCCGATCTTGACGCCGCGCACCACGCGAGCGGTGTAGCGCGGGCAGCGCTGCGGGTCGTCGATGGTCACGTCCACCAGCTCGGCCGTGGGCGTGCCCTCCTCCTTCTGAATCTTGGGCAGGTCAAAGTGGGTGTCCTCGTCCAGCATGGCCGAGACCTCAACCGCGACGCCCGTCATGGACAGGCAGTCGGGACGGTTGGGGGTCATCTCGCAGTCGATGACGGTGTCGCCCAGGCCGCTCCACGTGGCGAAGTCGAGGCCCACCGGCGTGTCCTCGGGCAGCTCGATGATGCCTGAGTGGTCGTTACCCAGGCCAAGCTCGGCCTCGGAGCAGCACATGCCGAACGAGATGACGCCACGCTTCTTGGCCTTCTCGATCTTGAAGTCGCCGGGAAGCACGGTGCCGATCATGGCCACGGCCACATTGAGGCCGGAGCGCATGTTGGGGGCGCCGCAGACGATCTGCAGCGGCTCGGCCTTGCCGTCCTTGCCCACGTTCTTCTGCCCCACGTCCACGGTGCACACGTGCATGTGGTCGGAGTCAGGGTGCGGCACGCAGTCCAGCACGTGGCCCGTGACCACGCCCTTCAGGCTCGCGCCGGTGTCCTCGACGCCCTCTACCTCGGTGCCCGTACGCACGAACTCGGCCACCAGCTCCTGCGGATCGGCCGGCAGGTCCACCATCTCTTTCAGCCACTCATATGAGACGCGCATTTTCATGCCTTTCTATGTTGCTTGCTACGGATGGGGTGCTCCCCCATCCGCAGCCGTGGGTTTGCTAGAACTGACGCAGGAAGCGCATGTCGCCTTCCATGAGCATGCGCAGGTCGGGCAGGTCGTAGCGCAGTGCCGCGACGCGCTCCACGCCAATGCCGAAGGCGAAGCCGGTGTACTTCTCGGAGTCGATGCCGCAGTTCTCCAGCACGTTGGGGTCAACCATGCCGCAGCCCAGGATCTCGAGCCAGCCGGTGTTCTTGCAGAAGCGGCAGCCCTTGCCGTGGCAGACGCCGCAGCTCACGTCAACCTCGCAGCTGGGCTCGGTGAACGGGAAGAAGTGCGGGCGATAGCGCGTGGCGCGGTCCTTGCCAAAGATTTCGCGCGTGAAGTAGTCCAGGGTGCCCTTGAGGTCGCCAAAAGTGATGCCCTCGTCAACCACAAGGCCCTCCACCTGGTTGAACTGCGGCAGGTGGTTGGCGTCGGCCGTGTCGGGACGGAAGACGGTGCCCGGGCAGATCATGTAGATGGGCGGCTTGTTCTGTTCCATGTAGTGAACCTGCATGCCGGAGGTCTGCGTGCGCAGCAGCACGTCGGAGTCGCCCAGCACCAAGGGCTCCTTGCCCTCGGGGGCGTTGTCCACCACGTAAAAGGAGTCACGCGCGGAGCGGCTGGGGTGGTCTGCTGGGGCATTCAGGGCCGTGAAGTTGTACCAGGTGGTCTCCACGTAGGGACCGTCGGCCACGATGTAGCCCAGGCCGGCGAAGATGTCCTCGATCTCCTCGCGAATCTGGGTGATGAGGTGCTGCGTGCCCAGGCTGAGGCTGCGGCCGGGAAGCGTGACGTCGGCTGCCTCGGCGGCCATCTTGCGCTCCAGCAGCTCGCGGCCAAGCTCAACCTGACGCTGCTTGATGGCAGCCTCGACGTTGGCGCGAACGGTGTTGGCGAGCTGGCCCATGGCGGGGCGCTCCTCCGGGGCGAGCTTGCCCATCATGCGCATGATGGCCGTGAGCTGGCCCTTCTTGCCGGTCACGCTGACGCGCAGTTTCTCGAGCGCCTCCATGCTGGTGGCTGCAGCCACTCCCTCGGCTACCTGCGCCTCAATTGCCTTGAGGTCGTCGGACATTGCCATTGCGTGTTCTCCCTTCAAACAAAAAA
>DJXA01000056.1 GCA_002449555.1 Atopobiaceae bacterium UBA7016
ACGCAGACGATGACGGCAGGGTTCAGGCGTGGAAACACCACGTTTCCGCAGCTCGGGCACCGCATGGCACGCAGCGTCTCGTGATGCTCCATCGCGTGTCCGCACCGTCCGCAGAAACGGCTCTTCGCGTACCAGTCCGCCAGGTGCACGGCCGTGTAGGCCACAAACAGCAGCTCGCGCGGCCCGCGCCGCTCCAGACGAAGCGCGCGGTTATGCGCGAGCTCATATCCCTGCGGAACCTCAGCCGCCCCTGCATCGGGCGCCAGCCAGAGCGGCTCGCCGTCCAGCGAGAACAGAAACGTCAGCCCCTCGCGCGCCACGCCGGGCTCCCCCACCCGCGGCAGCTCGAAGGCCGCAGGCTCGCCCGGCGCGTCCACACGGCGCACGGCGACCTCCTGTCCACGCACGTACAGCACGCGTTGGCCCTCGGCCGGCACGGCGTCGGGCTGAAACTCGTTGGCCAGCCGATGCGGCGCAATCTCTTGAATCATATGCGGCCCCTCGCCTCGCGCAACCCTACAGCAGCGTCCACAGAATGAGCGAGCACGCGGCGATGGCCACGGCCGGCGGGTCGATGTGCGTGTCGCAGTTCTCGTTGCAGTAGCGGGCAAACAGCAGGTAGATGACGTTGGCCAGCAGGCCAAACAGCACCGAGACCACCACGTTGCCGCCCGTCGCGCCCATAGCGTAGCCCACCACCAGCGTCTCGTGGTGCGTGGTGGGGTACGTCTTGTGCTGCACGTCGAAGGTGGAAAGCAGGATGAGCGCCGCCGAGACCGAGAAGCCGATGCTGTAGTAGGCCGGCTCGACGTTGGAGAGCACAATGGCCATCACGCCGCAGATCGCAACCGCGTTTACCAGCTGAAACAGCCAATAGCGCACGCCCTCGCGGCGGTAGTACGCGGTGGCCTCGGGATTGACCCAGTGCCCCTTGCCAAAGAGCAGGCGCGTGAGGACGCCGATGAGAATGACGGAGACCGAGCCTTGGTCGGCCGGAACGCCCAGGGCCACCGCCACGGCAAACACCAGGTAGCCCGCCAGGCCGCCCGCACCCGCCACCAGCATGACCAGCGGGTCGTGCGTGAACAGCAGCGAGTGCGTCACGTCCCAGCCGTCAACGTCGTAGCCGCGCCGGGCCGCAAACGCGGTCGAGACGGTGGCCGCGTTGAAGATGACGGCCGGCAGAAACACGGTGTTGAGCAGCGTGTCCGTCAGAAACGCCGACTCCACGCCCGCCGCCTTCAGCGCATAGATGAAAAGCCCCGCGAAGCCCGTGGTGATGAACACCTGGGTGCCACCAAAGATGCCTCCCACCACGCCGAGGCAAAACGCGAGAAACGCCGTCGAAGCACTGAACATGGTCCTTCCCTTCCCCTTTATGCAAAGAGCGGGCGCCTGCTCGCCCGCTCACTTCCCCTAATCTGTCAGTCCGATGGGGTCCTCAACGAAGACGCCCTCCTTACGCGCTGGCGCAGCCTTCCCCGACGCGTCGGCCGCTAACGGCTGAACCGACATGTGGCTCGCGGCGTAGGCCTTTGGCTCCTCCAGCGGCTTTGCGTCACGCCACAGCGAGCCATCGTCTGCCAGCGCCGCCCCCACGTTGGTAATGCCTTCCAACTGAGATTCGCGCTTCTTGAGCCATCGCTCAAGCTGCACCTTGATGAACGCCGCCGACGGCACCGCGATGAGCATGCCGGCCAGGCCACCTACCGCACTGCCCGCAATAAGCGCCATGACCACCAGCAGCGGATGGACCTCTACGGCATGCGAAAGCAAACGCGGGTTGAGCACGTTTGCATCGATGAACATGATGACCGAAAGCGCGACGATGCCGGCCACCATCTTGGTGAGGTTGCCTTCCGCGAGGCACACCAAGATGGTGGTGGCGTAGCCCACTGGCCCGCCCACGTACGGGATGAGGTTACCGATACCCGTCAACAGGCCGATGATGGGGCCATACGGCACCCCGATGATGGTGAAGGTCAGCGCCGTCAGCGTACCCACGATGAGCGCGTCCACAAACTGCCCGCGGATGTAGCCGCTGAACGCGTCGTCCGCGTCCTTGAGGAAGACCGTGAGGTCGGGGCCGAGATACTCGCCAAACACCGCCACAAACACGCGCTTGGCGTAGTTAAAGACGTGAGCGCCATCCAAGAGGAAGTAGATGCCAAAGATGATGGAGAAGACCACGCGGCTGAAGATGTCCGTGACCTCGCCAAACGTGCCGATGAGCGCGCCCGTGTCACGCGACTCAATGAGCCCGTAGCGCGCGGCCATGTCGCGCAGCGACTGCAGGAGGCGCACGATGTCTCCCTCGGCATTGGCCCACAGCTCCTTGATGGTGGCAATGTTCACGCTGTCAAGGCTGCGGGTGATGACCAGCACCAGCACAAAGGTGACCGACAGGATGATGAGCGCCACACCCACCACCGTGAGGGTGACGGCAATGTTCAGCCGATGCACGATGCTGTCGGGAAAGATTCCATGCGCGGCAAGCCAATCCGTCAGTCTGCGCACGATGGGGAGCAGCAGGTAGCAGATAAGCATGCCATAGACGAAGGGCTCGCCCACCGCCATGATGAGGTCCCATGCCTTGGCAAAGACGCCACCCGAGTTCAGCATCAGCAGGCCCACGGCCACGGTGACGAGCGTGGTGACCGACGCATACAGGCAGATCTTGACGTATTTAGGATCGAAGTCGAACCAATTCACGCGTTGTCTCCTTACCGGAAGCCATACGTAACGCTTTATGATACGTTATCGCGCGACATCAATGCCGCGGCGACGCCCTTGCGCGACAAGACTGCAAATCTGTGCACTCGCTGAAGACGCGCGCCGTCGTGCGGACGCTTCTCGGAAAGGCCGAAGCTCGGCTACACTGGTAGCGCTTTGTCGCCAGTACTCAGGAGACCTACATGTATATAAGCGCCATCTTCGTGTGGTTCATCGTCTACAGCGTCTTTGGCTGGGCGTACGAGTCCACCTATTGCACCATCAACGAACGCAAATGGGAGAACCGCGGGTTCTTGTACGGGCCGTGCTGCCCCATCTACGGCACGGGCATCGTGTCTTTGATGCTGCTGTGGTCCTTCCTTCAAGACCGGGGCATCACACTTGCTTGGTGGCAGGTGTTCGTCATCTTTGCCCTCGGCACCGCCGTCTTGGAATACGTGACCAGCTGGACGCTCGAGCGGCTCTTCCACGCGCGGTGGTGGGACTACTCCAATATGCCGCTCAACCTCAACGGACGCATCTGCGTGCCCGCCACGCTGCTCTTTGGTGTGGGAGGCCTGCTCACCGTATACGTGCTCTACGAGCCCACGATGAACGTCACCGCGAGCATTGCGGTCTGGGTCATGGAGCTGCTCTCGCTGGTGCTGGCCGGCATCATGGCGGCCGACACGGCCATCACCGTCTCGGCGCTCAACCGCATCGCCCGCGCGGCGGCCAGCATCAACCGACGCGTCAACGAGCACATGGACCAACTGGTTGCCGAGGCTGTTGAGCGCGGCGGAGCGGCGGCGGCGCAGCTTGCGGAGCGGCGTGACGACGCGGTGCAGGCCATCGCCGAGGCCCGTGAGGCCGCGCTTGAGACGGGCAGTGCGCTCACCGAGCGGCTGACCGGAGGTGCCAAGGCAGAAGACGCCCTGGGCGAGGAGCGCGAGCGCTTTGCCGCTTCGCTGCGCGACTCGCTGCTTGAGAACATGAGCCACGCGGGGCGCGAGGCCCTGCGGCGCGCGAAGGCCTATACGCCCAAGGTGGGAGCGCCGAGCATCCCGGGGGCCGAGCAGCTGGCGAAGCTGATGAACGACGTGCGAGCCAAGCATTGGCGCCACGACGACGTGGACAAGGCCGCCTAAGGTATGATGAGCGGGCCGGGCAGCGATGCTCGGCCCGCTTGCTTTTTGCCCTCCGCGCCTACGGCCCAACTGTTAGGGAGGCCACCATGCCGCTTTCGCTCATCAGGCAAGACATCACGCGTCTGCACGTCGACGCCATTGTCAACGCCGCAAACGAGGGGCTGCGCCCCGGCGGCGGGGTCTGCGGCGCCATCTTCTCCGCCGCGGGCTACGACGAGCTGTGCCGTGCCTGCGAGGAGATTGGCCACGTAGACACCGGCTCTGCCGTCGTAACGCCCGGCTTTGCGCTGGCCGCGCGGCACA
>DJXA01000007.1:0-1436 GCA_002449555.1 Atopobiaceae bacterium UBA7016
AGGGACGCAACGTTCTCACTGATGGCCGAGGCGCCCACCACCAGCTGCGGGAGCGCCGAAAGCAGGTCCTCGTCCTTGCCCAGGACGCTCATAAAGAAGTCAAGGAAGCCCAGCTGGCGCTCGACGGCGGTGTCCAGCTCGGCCGCGGTGTAGCTCTTGGTGTCGAGCTTGCCAAGCAGGTCGCACAGCAGGCTCACGTAGGGAAGCTCGTCAAAGGGAATGCGACGCAGGTCAAAGTAGTGGTAGACGTAGTCGATGCGATGCGTGTCCAGCTCGTGGGCAAGGCAGGTGAGCGGGGCGTCCACAACCTGCATGCGCTTCTCGACGGGTGCCTCGCCGATGTCCGCCACCGTCAGGCGCGGCAGCGTGGCCAGGGCCTCGGGCGTGTCGGGGCGCTCCTGCTCTTCGCGCAGGGCCGCGACCTCGGCCTGGATGGCCAGAAGCGCGTCTTCGCTCATGGCCGCCTTGCGCGCGGCAAGCTCGGCCTGCTCCTCGGCGGCGTCGCCCTCCTCAACGGGAATAAGCTCGATCTCTGCATTGTGCTCACTCGAACAAATCAGCTGGTCGAGCAGCCGCTCAAAGTAGCCGTCGTTCAGGCCCTCGCGCATGTGGCGCAGCGGCTCCTCGTAGCGCAGGTAGTCAACAGGGCGGTTGTCGTCGTACAGCCAGCTCGCCATGACCTGCATGGAAAGCGCCACGCCGTCGGAATAGCTGCCCCAGTCGGCCTCGCGCAGGTTGAACTCGGCCAGCGCGAGCGAAGCCACGAGGCGGTCGCGATCAATGCCCTGCTCAACCATGGTGCGGCAGGTGTCCTCGATGAGCGTGCGGAAGCGCTCCGCCACGCCCTCGTGTGCGCCCTTCAGCTGCAGCAGGACCTGCGGCTGCAGCGTTTGGTCGATGAGGCTCACCTGGAAGTCGTCGGCCAGGTCGGCGTCGAGCACGATGCGCTTGAGCGGCGCCTCGTTGGACCCGGCAAGGGCGTCAAGCAGGATGTCGATGGCCAAGACACGCTCGCGGTCTGCTGCGGTACCGGCAACGTAGGCGAGGCCAACGCTGGCGTTCTCGGGGGCCGTTGCCATCTTGATGCGGCTGAGCTCCGCCTTGACCGGAGCCTGCAGCGGAAGCGGGTTGGGCTCGCCGGCGCGCTGGGCGGCACCGGCAAAGCGCTCGGCAAGACGGCCCAGCTCGCGCTCGATGTCAAGGTCGCCGTACAGCACGGTGTAGCTGTTGGCCAGGTTGTAGTGGCGCGCGTGCGTCTCAAGGAACTTCTCGTAGGTCAGCGTGGGGATGGCGCGCGGGTTGCCGCCCGACTCGAAGCGGTACGGCGTGTCCGGGAACAGGGCGCGGCCCATGGCCTGGTACAGCACGTCATCGGGATCGGAGAGGGCACCCTTCATCTCGTTGAAGACCACGCCGTTATAGACCAGCGGTCCGTC
>DJXA01000007.1:1586-5051 GCA_002449555.1 Atopobiaceae bacterium UBA7016
CAGCACCGCGTCCAGGTAGACGTCCATGAGGTTCTCGAAGTCCTGGACGTTGGTTGAGCTCACCGGATACATGGTCTTGTCCGGGAAGGTGAGCGCGTTGAGGAACGTCTGCATCGAGGTCTTGAGCAGGTTGACGAACGGCTCCTTCACGGGATAGCGGTCGGACCCGCACAGCACGGAGTGCTCAAGGATGTGGAAGACGCCCGTGTCGTCCGAAGGTGGTGTCTTGAAGGCGATGGCGAAGGAGCGGTTGGGGTCGCCGCAGGCAATCCACAACACGCGCGCCCCGGACGCGTCGTGGCGCAGCACGTAGCCGGTGGCAGAGAGCTCGTCGAGCGGCTCGATGCCAGTAACGGTAAAGCCGTGGTGGGTGGTGCCCGCCGCAAGGGCAGGGTCAGGTGTAGTGAAGCGCGCTGCGTCAGCGGCAAGTTCTGGCATGGTGCCTCCTTATGTGTTGGGTTCCCCTGCGACTCTAGCACGCAAAACGCCCGACGTCCTGCGACGCCGGGCGTGCCGTGGCAATGTGGTGGAGGAGGTGGCAGACCAGCGTCTTACAGGCTGTCGCTTCCCCAGATCTCGTACATGCACGAAGAGACGGAGCTGTACCAATACGAGGCGTTAGGCGGGCAATACGTCTGCGCAGCGTCCCAGGTCAGCGTGTAGCCGTAGCCCGAGGCAAGGCCGCTGACGTGGCCGCGGATGGCAGACTCCCAGTCGCCCCACGCGACGTCGCCCCAGCCCCATGCGTTGTGGGACTCGAAGCAGTACAGGCCCGAGCTGCTCTCCATGCGGGCGATGGCGGGAGACCAGCGCGGGTCAACGCCGTAGTCATAGGCTGCCTCGGCAAACACGCGGCCATAGCCACCCAAGGGGTAGCCTGCATTGAAGGCGTCGATGCGCTCTGCCCAGGTGGAGATGTACTGCTCGCGAGAGTCGACAGACGGGGCCGTGTACTCCTCCTGCTCCGGCTCGGGCGTCTGCTGCTCAGCTTCGGGCTGGGTCGTGGTCGTCTGCTCTTCGGACACGCCGTTATCGGTGTTTGCGTCATCGACGGCGACGATGTCTGCGGTGCGGCCGCTTGCGGTCTCAAACGTGCCGCCGACGTTCTGGCGAGCCTCCGCAAGGGCGGCCTCGCGCTGCTGTGCCTCGGCAAGGGCCTGGGCAACGGCAGCCTGGCGAGCCTGCTCGCGGGCATCTTCCGCCTCGGCCAAGGCGCTCGCGGCACGGTCACGTTCGGCCTCGGCCTCAGAGCGCTGGGCGTCAAGCGTAGCGTTGAGGATGCTGAGCTCGTCCTCAAGCTGGACCAGGCGGTCGATCTCTTCAAAGTTGCGGTTCTGGATGATGTCCAGGTACTGCACCATGCTGAGGAACTCGTTGAAGTCGTTCGCAGAAAGGACCAGCTCAAGCAGGCTTCCGCCCGACTGCTGGAACTTATACAGGGTGCGAACGGAGTTGGCCGTCTTCAGGCGCTGGTCGGGAAGGGTGGCCTCGATGTCGCTGAGGCGGGCCTCGTTGTCAGAAATCTGGACCATGAGGTCGTCAACCTTGCCCTGGGCCTCTTTGAACTCGATGGAGCAGCGCTCAATCTCTGCGGCAAGCTCTGCGTCGGTTGCGGCAAATGCCTTGGTAGGAAGTCCAAACGTCGTGCTCAGCGCTATGGAGGCGGCAAGCCCCAGGGCGATCAGGGGTCGAGCGGGTCTCTGCATATGTCTTCCTCCAATGGCCAGTACGACGACTCGTAAAGATGCCATCACAGCATCTCCAGACTTTTCCATGTTACCTTAGCAGGCCTGCGCCCACTGTTTATTCACGACGCAGAGTATCATGGTATGGCCTGACAACAATCAAAAGGAGGCCTAAATGGAGCTAAATGAGCTGTTGAAGGCGGCCCTGTATGGGCTGGTTGAGGGTATCACCGAGTGGCTGCCCATCTCCTCCACGGGCCATATGTTGCTGCTCGACCAGTTTGTGAAGCTTGATGTCTCGCCTGACTTCTGGGACATGTTCTTGGTGGTCATCCAGCTGGGGGCCATTCTTGCCGTGTGCGTGCTGTTCTTCCGCCAGCTCAACCCGTTCTCGAAGCGCAAGACGCGCGAGGAGCGACGCTCGACGTGGGCCATGTGGGCAAAGATCGTGCTGGCGTGCATCCCTGCCGCCGCGGTGGGCATTCCGCTGGACGATTGGATGGAAGAGCATCTGGGCAGCCCCTTCGTCATTGCCGCCGCGCTCATCGTGTACGGCGTGGCGTTCATCGTCATCGAAAACGCGCGCGAGCGCCACGCCGCGGCCGTGGCGGCCGAGCGCTCTGCCGGCAAGCACTTTGCCGCCTCCGAGCGTCCGCTTACGGCTACCGAGCTTGCCGACGCCGATGCGCGCGTGCAGGACATGTCAGAGCTGGGTTGGCTGACGGCCATTGGCATCGGCCTCTTCCAGGTGCTTTCGTTGGTGCCTGGCACCTCGCGTTCGGGCTCCACCATCATCGGCGGCTTGCTTCTGGGATGCTCGCGTGCGGTTGCGGCCGAGTTCACGTTCTACCTGGCCATTCCCGTGATGTTTGGTGCCAGCGCCCTCAGGCTGCTGAAGTACTTCCTGAAGGGCAACAGCTTTGTGGCGCAGGAGTTTGCGCTTCTGGGCGTGGGCAGCGCCGTCGCGTTCGTGGTGTCGCTTCTGGCCATTCGCTTCCTCATGAGCTTTGTCCGCAAGCATGACTTCAAGCCGTTCGGCTGGTATCGCATCGTGCTGGGTATTGCGGTCATCGCATACTTTGGCCTGCAGATGCTGGGCGTGATTGCCTAACGGCGGAAGGGGAGCGGGCCCATGACCAAGATTCTCTTCATCTGTCACGGCAACATCTGCCGATCCACGATGGCGGAGTATGTGATGCGCCATCTGGTGAGCGAGCGCGGGCTTGACGGGGCCATCGTGTGCGACTCTGCCGCTACGAGCACCGAGGAGCTGGGCAACCCCGTGCACCCGGGCACGCAGCGCGTGCTTGCGAAGCACGGCATTCCCTGCGGCAACCACCGTGCGTGTCAGATGACCCGTGCGGACTACGACACGTACGACCTGCTCATCGGCATGGACGAGAACAACCGCGGCAACATGGTGCGCCTGCTTCTGGGGAGGCGCGGCTGGGGCTATGGCGCCGTGAGCGCCTCTGACCTTGCGAAGGCTGACCCCGACGGCAAGATTGCCCTTTTGCTTGACTGGTCGGACCGCCCTCGCGACATTGCCGACCCGTGGTACACCCACGACTTCGAGACCACGTTTGCCGACGTGATGGAGGGCTGCGAGACGCTGCTTGCCCACCTAACTGCCCTTTAGGCGCTCTCGCAGAGGCCACAGGGGGTGCGGGAAGTGCCTCAAAAGGGCGGCGGCTTTGGCCGTGGTAGAGTGTAAGGCGCAGAACAGACGATAGGAAGGGTTTCCTATGGGACTTCTTGACTACGCGCGCAGCGCAAACTA
>DJXA01000006.1 GCA_002449555.1 Atopobiaceae bacterium UBA7016
GCTCCTCGGCAGCCACCCAGCCGTCGCCGCCGTTGTTGCCATAGCCGGCAAGCACGGTAACGAGGTGAACCTCGCCCATCTCCACGACCTCGCGTGCGGCAGCCACGCCCGCTCGGTACATCAGCTCGACGAGACTCACGCCCTCCCCATCGAGGGCCTGTTCAACCGCCCGAATATCCTCAATGTTCAGAACTGGCTGCACGCCATCACGCTCCTATGTCTTCCCGCGCAGCGTTGCTTGCGCAGGCTATGAATCCTGTCTGTCAAAGAGCGACAGCTGCTGCCGCTCGAGCTCGTCGATTACCGTTCGCGCGGCCTTGAACGATGCCAAGAGCTCTTGCGCCGGATCCTGGCGCTCCTCGACCTTGGGACGCACGTCCTCGGTAACCAGCACGGCGTTGGCCACGGCAACCTCGCGCGTGTGCGAAAGCGAAAGTGCCACCTCCTGCACGCCGCGTTCCGCGGCCACCTCCGCCGCACGGCCAGAGAGCACCGCGATGGGCTTGCCCCACTCGTCGTTGGTTACCGAGACATCCTTCAGGCCGATGCCTTTCGCAAAGCCGGTCCCCAAGGCCTTGAGCACCGCCTCGCGCGCCGCAAAGCGCGCGGCGTAGTGCTCGGCAGGACGTGCGCACGAGTCGCAGTACGCCCGCTCCTCATCGGTAAACACCCGCTTGAGGAACGAGGGCCTTCGCTCGATCACGCGCTCCATGCGCGCGATCTCAAGCATATCGACGCCGATACCTGCCGCCATGCGCTACTCCATCGTCACTTTCGCCGTTGCGATCCCTTACGCCTTGTAGGGCTCCAGCGCCTTAAGGACGATGTCGTCGGCCTGCTGGCAGAGCTCGTCAGTGGGAGCCTCGGCAAGCACGCGGACCAGCTCTTCGGTTCCGCTCGCGCGCACCAGCACGCGGCCGTTGCCCTCAAGGAACTTCTCGGCCTCATCGACGGCAGCGAGCACGTCGGGTGCGGCCATGGCGGCGCGCTTGTCCTTGACGGGCACATTGACGAGCAGCTGCGGATACAGCTTGACGGGGCGCACGAGCGTGGAAAGGCTCTCCTTCTCGGCGCGGATGGTCTCCATGATGCGCAGCGACGTCATGATGCCGTCGCCCGTGTTCTCGAGGTCGCCAAAGATGATGTGGCCGCTCTGCTCGCCACCCAGGCTGTAGCCGTTCTCGCGCATGCAGGCGTACACGTACTTGTCGCCCACGTCGGTCTTCTCGGCGTTGATGCCAATCTCCTCAAGCGCCTTGAACAGGCCGAAGTTGCTCATAACCGTAGGCACCACGGTAGACTTGGCGAGCCCGCCGTGCTTGTTGAGGTAGCGGCCGCAGATGTAGAGGATGAGGTCGCCGTCGACCACGCGGCCGTGCTCGTCAACCGCGATGCAGCGGTCGGCGTCGCCGTCGTAGGCAAAGCCCACGTCGAGGCGGTTGCGCAGCACGTAGCTCTGCATCTCCTCGATGTGCGTAGAGCCGCAGTTCACGTTGATGTTGAAGCCGTTGGGCGTGTTGTTGAAGACGTACACGTCGGCACCCAGCGCGTCGAACACCGGCTTGGCCACGCTGGAGGCAGCGCCGTTGGCGCAGTCAAGGCCCACCTTCACACCCTGCAGGCTGAAATTAGCGCTTGCGATGAGATGCGCGATGTAGCGGTTGCGGCCCTGCATGAAGTCGACGGTCTGACCGATGGCATCCTCCACGGCCAGCGGTACGTCGATCTTTCCATCGATGTAGTCCTCCACCTGCTCGAGGACCTCGTCGTCCATCTTCTCGCCGTTGGTGTTGACGAGCTTGATGCCGTTGTCGGTGAAGGGGTTGTGGCTGGCGGTGATCATGACGCCGCAGTCAAAGGCGCCCTCTGCCGTGACGTAGCTTACGCCCGGCGTCGGGATGACGTGCAGCATGTAGGCGTCGGCACCGCTTGCGACGAGGCCGGCCACCAGCGCGGACTCAAACATATAGCTCGAGCGACGCGTGTCCTTGCCGATGACGATGCGCGCCTTCTTGTTGGCGCGAGCGCCATAGTACCAGCCGATGAAGCGGCCGATCTTGAAGGCGTGATCGACATTGAGGCCCTCGTTGGCCCTGCCGCGAAAACCGTCAGTCCCGAAGTACTTCATTTCAGGCTCCTCTTTTCGGAATCAGCACGAGATACAGACGTAGTTAATTCTAGCAGCGAGCGCCCCTCTGTGCGCAAATTGGTCTCGGACCCCATTTGCAAGACTCCCATTTGTACAAGAAAAGGCCCGCCGGAATCCGGCGGGCCTTGACGGTGCATATGTTCCAGAAGCTTTAACGCTTGGAGAACTGCGGGCGCTTACGGGCCTTCTTCAGGCCGTACTTCTTGCGCTCGACGGCACGGGAGTCACGGGTGAGGTAGCCGGCCTTCTTGAGCTCGGCACGATACTCGCCAGCCTCAAGCAGAGCGCGGGCGATGCCCAGGCGAAGAGCGCCAGCCTGGCCAGTGATGCCGCCGCCATCCATGTTGGCGAAGACGTCAAAGCGGTCGGCGGTCTCGGTCAGCACGAGCGGCGCGATGGCGTTGTCGACGAGCTGCTGACGGCCAAAGTACTCCTTGGCGTCGCGGCCGTTGACGGTGATCTTGCCGGTGCCGGGGATGAGACGGACGCGGGCGACGGCCTCCTTACGACGGCCGGTACCCATGTAAACTGCGGTGTTATCAGCCATCGGTTACGCCTCCAGATCGATCTTGACGGGGTTCTGTGCCTGATGCGGATGCTCGGGTCCAGCATAGACCTTGAGCTTCATGCCCTGCTTGCGGCCAAGGGTGGTATGCGGAAGCATGCCCTTGATGGCGTGCTCGACAACCCACTCCGGCTTGCGAGCCATGGCGTCCTTGTAAGACTCGGTCTTGAGGCCACCGAGGTAGCCAGAGTAACGCCAGTAGGACTTGTGATCAGCCTTGACGCCGGTCAGGACGACCTTGTCGGCATTGATGATGACCACGAAGTCGCCGGTGTCGGTGTTGGGGGTGAACTGGGGCTTGTCCTTGCCGCGCAGGATCATGGCGGCGCGGGTCGCGAGACGGCCAAGGGTGACGCCATCAGCGTCAATGAGCACCCACTTGCGCTCGACCTCGCCCGGCTTAGCGTAATGAGTCGACTTAGTCACTTGACTCCTCCATTGATACGTTTCTGTGCGGTGGCATCTGGACATACCTCCGCGTGCTTGTTCTTGTCAGAGAGTACGGGGCTCTGCAAAAGAAGCCTTAAAAGTATACAGCGAGGTCACTCCGCGTGTGGCAACACTTTATCTCCACACAAGCCGTTCACAGGTTTCTTCAGCTAGTTGCTCGGTGGCATTGGGTATATAGCCTTCAATCATCTGAAAAGGAGCTCTCATGGCTGAAAACGCGCTGGTTCTTGAAGGCGGCGGCTTCCGTGGCATGTTTACCGCGGGCGTCCTTGACGTGCTGATGGAAAACGGGCTGTACAACTTCTCAAGTGTTTGGGGCGTCTCGGCCGGCGCCATCACCGCTTCGAGCTTCAAGAGCCGCCAAATCGGCCGCAGCATGCGCATCATGCTGGCGTTTCGCGATGACCGGCGCTTCATGTCGCTCTGGTCGTTTGCCACCACGGGCGACATCGCGGGCAGCGAGTTTCTCTACGACGAGGTGCAGAACCGCCTGGATCCCATTGACCTTCCCGCGTTTACCGAAAACCCGCTACGTATGTACGCCGTGGCAACCGACGTGGTCTTTGGTACGCCAGCCTACCTGCCCTGCGTGAACATGCCCGAGGACGTCGTCAAGGTGAAGGCCTCCGCGTCGCTGCCACCCGTGTCGCGCATGGTGGAAATCAACGGTCATCGCTACCTTGACGGCGGAACCACCGATTCCATCCCGTACGAGGTCGCGCTGGGCATGGAGGGCGCGGCGCAAGTGCCTGGCCACACGCCCGCCGACAAGGCCCTCATCGTGATGACGCAGCACCGTGCCTATCACAAGACGCTGAGTCCGCTTACCTACGAGTACCTCGCGCTTCGCTCGCACCGCTATGACGACTTCCCTTATTACGTCGAGGCGCTTAAGAAGCGCGCGGACCGCTATAACGCCATGCGCGCGCGGCTCTTTGCGCTCGAGGCCGAGGAGCACAGCCCCGTGCTGGTGATTGCGCCGGAGAAGCCCGTTGAGGTGGGCGTCAGCGAGAAGGACGGCGGCAAGCTCCTGGACTTATACCTGCAGGGACGTGCGCAGGCCACGCAGCGCCTTGACGAGGTTCGCGCCTTCTTGGGCTGACGCCCGCGATCAACGAGCTAAAACAGAGGCCGGGCCACCTTATGAAGGCGGCCCGGCCCTTTGCTTGCCTTGCGAGACGGAGTTACTTCTTGTCGCCTGCGACGATGTCGGCGACCTTGTCACCGATGCCCAGCATGACATCGGACACCTTGCCCGTAGCGGCCTCGACCACGTCGAGCACCTCGTCGCCCGAGACCTTGCCGTCGCCGTCGGCGTCAAAGCCCTTCTTGACCTCGTCGACCGCGACCTTGGCCGCCTCGGCGGTCTCCTTCACGCGGCCAGCCAGCGCGTCGACGACCTCCTTGGCCTCAACCTTGCCGTCGCCGTTAGCATCGAGAGCCGCCTTGCCCTGCTCGATGAGGTCGTTGGCGGTTTCCTTGATATCCATCTGCACTCCAATCATCGTCTTTAGAACACCGTGCGACCAGTATACGACTGCGGTGCTACGTGGTGAGACGTTGGGGGTAGCCCCAACGTCTCACGCCTAATACAAAGGCCCCATCGCTTTCGCGACGGGGCCTCAGAACGTATGGTGGAGGTGCGGAGAATCCGCGTCTCGCCTCCGGCGATCCGCACTCGCTCGGCGGGCTCTGCCCGCCTCACGCGTCGCCTACGGACAGGCCGCTGGCCTGTCCGCTTAACGGCTCCGCCCTGCACAGAGTTCGATTCTCCGCCATACAAAAGGGCGCGGGCCACGGCCGACAAGCAACCGTGACCCGCGATCATATACATGGTGGAGGTGCGGAGAATCGAACTCCGGTCCAAAGCAGTCCCCTGACAGGTGTCTCCAGGCTCAGTCATCAGTTGGATCTCGGACGCCGCGCACCTGATGACTCGCGCTTGGCGCCCCAGCTGGTTCAGTCTTTTCCGCGGGCATACCAACTACGTCCCTTGGAGCATCTTCCTAGAATGACGCGTCCCCGGCGACGGAAGCAATCCCCGGTTCAGCGGCTGCGATATTAATTAAGCAGCGAGGGCATAGCCCTGATAAGAGTTGTCGTCAATTCAATTTGACGGTACCCCTGTTTAACGTGGCGAGGAGACCACGGCCTGCTGCCCATCTCAGAACCACCCTGTCGAAACCAGTCACCCCCATGAGATGGAGTGGGGAATAACCGCCACCATGCGAATGTCAAAGTACGCCCGATCAATCGGGTGCTGCTAGTATACCCACTTTTCTTGGCACCACACGCGGAGAGTTCCCGATGTCTAAAACCGTGCCGAGCAGGCTTTTCTACACCCTGTCGAAGCGGAAGAAAAGCCCACCTCACGCCCGTTTTGCGCAGCACGAAACAATTCTTCTGCACGTCATCGGCCGCGCCAAGCGCACTTTTGCTATCGCGCTACCTGCATATATTCGTAGTTATGTATACATCTGCATACTTTATACTCTGCTGATACGCGCACGAATCTGAACGTTTTACCCAAAACACAATGTAGAAAACTCGCCCGAAAAAACGAGGGGCGCCGCAGCGCCCCTCGCAGACCTACCTCCCTCGCACAAAAAGCGCTAGGAAGCGTTTGTTACTCCTCGACCAGCTCGAACATGTCCGGGCCGACTCCGCAAACCTCGCACACGAAGTCATCGGGCAGCTCGGGGGTGTCGACGGTGACCTCCCAGCCACAAACGGTGCAACGGAACGTATAGGTCTCTTCAGCCATGACGTCCCTCCTTTCTCCCTCTCCAGTAGAAGCGCGCCGCACAACCCCTGTCCGGCGCATGGGTGCAGCTTACCATCTTTGCGCCCCCACGTCATTAGCAACAACGCCGTCAGGCGCAAACGGTCACTACCGTCCTACTCCGCCACGTAGCTTGAAGCCTTGGGCGGTGTCTTGCCCTTGAGCGTGGAGTGATAGTACGCGTAGGTCATGGGAGCCGCGTCAGAGAGCACCTCGGCGTCCTTGACCTCGCCCACGAAGATCATGTGCGTACCCACATCGAGCGTCTGCACCACCTTGCACGCGATGACGCAGGCCGCGCACGCCGGGGTATACGGGTCGCCCAGAACGGTCTCGGCGCACTCGATGCCCGCAAACTTGTCAAACGCCGTGGACGTCCTGAAGCCAAAGCGGCCGATATAGGGCATGTCGGCCTCCTCGGTGATGGCGCACAGCGCAAAGTGCCCCGCACGCTCGATGACGCCCTCGGTGTGGTTCTGCTTGTTGACCACCACCTGCACCTGCAGCGGCTCGCTCGTCAGCTGCAGGCCGGTGTTGATGACGCACGCACCGTAGTCATCGCCGTCCTTTGCCGAGACCACATACAGCCCAGAAGAGAACTTGAACAGTGCCTTGGTATCCATGCGACTCTCCCCTCCTTAAGCTCGGCCCCCAGCGGCCGAGGCAACTTGACCGGTATTAGCGGCTCCGCTCCTTGAGCGCGCGCTGAATGTCGCGGTTGACCTGCTTCTGCGCGAGGTCGGCACGCTTATCGTAGCTCTTCTTGCCGCGCCCCATGCCAATCTGCACCTTGACGCGGTTGTGCTCGTCAAAGTACATCTCAAGCGGCACGAGCGCGAGGCCCTTGGTGCGCAGCCGCTGGTCAAGCGAGTCGATCTGGCGGCGGTGCAGAAGCAGCTTGCGGCGACGGTCGGGGTCGACGTTCCACACGCCACCGTTGGAGTACGGGTGGATGTGCATACCCACCAGCCACACCTCGCCGCCGCGGATGATGCAGAACGAGTCCGTGATCTGCGAGGCGCGCTCGCGCAGGCTCTTGACCTCGGTGCCCGTCAGCTCGATGCCGGCCTCGTAGGTATCGAGAATCTCGTAGTCGTGGTGCGCCACGCGGTTTCTCGAGATGGTCTTCTTGCCCTTCTTGCCGGGCACCGTCTTTCCCGACTGCCTAGTTGGCATCGTTGTCCTCCTCATGAATGAGCGCGAGCAGCGCCATGGCCGCCTCCTCGCCCACCAGGTCACGCGCCCGCAGCGTCAGGTTGGTGGCCACGTCCCGCTGACCCATCGCGGCCGCGTCGGCGGCGCACATCAGAAGGCAGATGGCGATCTCGGCGTTGGCGGCGTCGGGAAGCCCCTCGGCTGCCAGAAGCTCGGCCGCCTCCTCGTCGCTCACCGAGTCCGGATCGCGGTCGGTGCCCGCCGCCTGGTCGATCGCGGCCTCAAGCGTGGTGTCGCCCGTGTCAAGCCGACGCGCGCAACGAAGCGCGGCAGCGGCCGTCCGCGGCTTCTCCGACACCTGGAAGTACTCCGCAAACGTCAGGTAGGCACGCACCAGATGCGAGGCATCGCTCGCGCGCTCAAACACCGAATACGTCAGGGCAAGATACTCGCGCATGTCACCCGCCACGCGGAACAGATCCGCCAGGTTCAGGCGATGCTCGCAGCCCATCGGATTCCAGCGCACGGCCTGCTTGAGTGCCTCGGTGGCATGGTCATAGTCGCCCACGTGGACGTCGGCAAGCGCCAGGTCCGCATACAGACGGTCAAGCGGCTCGCCCACGTCGCGCAGCTCGCGCGGGTCCTCCTCCACGCGGCGGTAGGCCAGGCGCTCGAAGATGGTGGGGAAGCTGAACCACTGCAGCGTCTCGGTGGTGGGGCAATTGCGATCGACGTACTCCTCGGCATCCTCTGCCAGGCGCAACAGCAGCTCTCGCGCTTGCTCGTCCTGTCCCTGGATGAGCAGGCCTTCGGCGCGCATCAGCTCTTCCGTCAAGGTTGTTTGGCTCATACGGGCCTCCTTCGTCAGTTCTTCTTCATCAGTCTACCCGATAGCGCGGTGCGCACACAGAGGCACTTACCGCCGGCCCGCAAGGGCGAAGTCGATCTGTCCGCGCTCGGGAGACGCGCCGGTCACCTCAACGGCAATTCTTTGGCCCAGACGCCACGTCCGGCCCGTGGACTCGCCCACCAGCATCATGCGATCGGCATCGTAGGAAAACCACTCCTCTCCGAGCGCGCGCGTGGGAAGCAGGCCCTCGGCGCACGTGTCGTCAAGCATAACGAAGAGGCCATAGCGCTCGCATCCCACCACGATGCCCGAGTAGCGCTCACCAATGCGATCGAGGTACAGCTGGGCCATCTTAGCCTTCTGTGAGTCACGCGAAGCGAGGTCTGCGACGCGCTCTTGGTCAGAGCACCTGCGGCACAGCTGAGGCAGCGACTTGGCCACCTCCTGCTGCTCCCGCGAGGCGAGCGCTCCTCTCAGGTACGCCTTGAGGGCGCGGTGCACAATGTCGTCGGAATAACGACGGATAGGCGAGGTGAAGTGGCAGTACGCCGAAGCGCCCAGGGCGTAGTGGCCATCGTTGTGAGGCAGGTAGATGGCGCGCTTCTGGGCACGTAGGAGGAGGGCGTTTGCCACGTACTCGCCTCCCGTGCCCCGCGCTTTAGAGAGAACCTCCTGCA
>DJXA01000097.1 GCA_002449555.1 Atopobiaceae bacterium UBA7016
CCCTTGTCGCCGTCGTAGGCGCGCTTGTGGTCCTGCGAGGTAGCCAGCGGCACCACGGTGGTGCCATCGGTGAGGGCAAGCAGGCTGCACTCCGGACCCTCGAGCATCTCCTCCACCACCACGGTGGCACCGGCGTCGCCAAAGGCGCCGGAGAAGCACTCATCCACGCCCGCCAGCGCCTCCTCGGTCGTCTGGGCCACAATCACGCCCTTACCCGCAGCCAGGCCATCGGCCTTGACCACGATGGGGCCGCCCACCTCACGCACGTAGGCCTCACAGGCCTCGCGGTCGGTAAAGCTGCGATAGGCTGCCGTGGGAACGCCTGCACGGTCCATGACCTGCTTGGCAAACTCCTTGGAGCCCTCCATCTGGGCCGCATCGGCGTTGGGGCCAAAGCAGGCAATGCCCGCCGCGCGGACCGCGTCGGCCACGCCCACCACCAGCGGCGCCTCGGGGCCGATGACCACCAGCCCGATACCATGCTCGGCCGCCCACGATGCGACCTGCTCGGCGTTCTCCTGATCGACCGGTGCGGCCTCGGCCAGCTGCAGCATGCCGCCGTTGCCGGGAGCCACGTAGAGCTTGCCCGCACGCGGCGACTCGGCCAGCTTCATGAGCAGCGCATGCTCACGGCCGCCCGCGCCGAGCAGCAAGATGTCAATCTTCTCTGATGCCATGGATGTCTCCAATCTTGTGTGCGCCGGAGTATGCCGTTCTTCATGCGTTGGGGACGGCCCCCTCGTTCTGGTGTTGAACGAAAGGAACCGTCCCCAACGTTCAAATCCGCAGGGAGATGGCGCCTAGTGCCAGTAGCGGTCGATGGTCTGCTCGCGGTCGGGGCCGACGGTGATGATGCTCACGCGGACGCCCGCAAGCTGCTCGAGGAAGTCGATGTAGTCCTTGGCCTCGCGCGGCAGCTGATAGAAGTTGCGGATGCCACTGATGTCGCACTTCCAGCCCGGCAGCGTCTCGTAGACCGGCTTGGCATGGTAGAACACGCTCTGGTGCTCGGGCACGGTCTTGTAGATCTTGCCGTCGCACTCGTACGCCACGCAGACCTTGATCTCGTCCAGGCAGCCCAGCACGTCGAGCTTGGTGATGGCCAGATCGGTCAGGCCGTTCACGCGAGCGGCGTAGTTGACAACCACGGCGTCGTACCAGCCACAGCGACGCTTGCGGCCCGTGGTCACACCGTACTCGTGGCCAACCTCGCCCAGCTTGTCGCCAATCTCGTCAAAAAGCTCGGTGGGGAACGGGCCGGAGCCGACGCGCGTCAGATACGCCTTGGCAATGCCCAGCACGCGCTTGATGTGCACGGGACCCACGCCCGAGCCGGTCACGGCGCCGCCGGCGGTACAGTTGGAGCTGGTCACGAACGGGTAGGTGCCGTGGTCGATGTCGAGCATCGTGGCCTGCGCGCCCTCAAAGAGGATGTTCTTGCCGGCCTCGAGTTGCTCGTTCAGGAACAGCGAGCTCTCGCAGATGTAAGGGCGGATGCGCTCGGCCATGGGCAGGTAGGTGGCGCAGATCTGCTCAACCGTGTAGGTGGGCAGCTCGTAGACCTTCTCCAGGATGGGGTTGGTGTAGGCCAGCGCACTCTCGAGCTTCTCGCGGAAAATCTTCTCGTCGAGCATGTCCTGGATGCGAAGGCCGGTGCGGTTCATCTTGTCCATGTAGGTTGGGCCGACGCCGCGCTTGGTGGTGCCGATGAGGTTCTTGCCCAGCTTCTTCTCGTGCGCACCGTCGAGGTCCTTGTGGTACGGCATGACGATGTGGGCGTTGCCCGAAATCTTCAGTGCCTCGCAGGAGATGCCCTGCTCCTCAAGCATGTCGATCTCGCCGAGGAGAATCTCCGGGTCAACGATGCAGCCGTTGCCGATGATGGGCGTGGTGCCCTCGTACATGACACCCGATGGAACCTGGTGAAGCGCCAGCTTCTTGCCGTTGGCGATGACCGTGTGACCAGCGTTTGCGCCGCCGGCGTAACGGCAGACGACATCAAAATCTCCTGAGATGAGGTCGGTGACCTTACCCTTGCCCTCGTCTCCCCACTGGGTTCCCACGAGCACGGAAGCTGACATGGCAGCCCCTTTCCACGTTGTTGTATTTGCAGAAATGAGTATACGGCACCCGATTGGGTACCCCATAGTATCTATGCGCCGTACACGGTTTCGTTACGCGATAGGTGGTCCCTGCTGGCATTGGCGTGCGTCGGCTCCGGCGGTCCCTTGGGGAGGCCCCCTGGCCGGGCAATCGGGACGGGACAATCAGGACGGAGGCTTCTGTCCGGGTTTTCCGGACAGAAGCCTCCGTCCTGATTGTCCCGTCCCGATTGCCCGGCCAGGGGGCCTCCCCAAGGGACCGCCGGAGCCGACGCGCACAAGGACGCAGCGGTTACTCCTCGTGATGCATGTCCACTTCGACGAACTTGGTCGAACCGGGCAGGAACATGAGGGGCACCGTATCCAGCGGACCAGAACGGTTCTTGGCGATGATGAACTCCGTCACGTTCTCGTCGGGGCGGTCCTCGCGCGCGGCCTCGTCGGGCGTCATGGAGCGGTCAAGCAGGATGACGATGTCGGCGTCCTGCTCGATGGAGCCCGATTCGCGCAGGTCAGAGAGCTGTGGGCGCTTGCCGGTACGGCTTTCCACCTGACGCGACAGCTGCGAAAGCGCAATGACGGGCACCCCGAGGTCCTTGGCCATAATCTTGATGCCACGACTCATTTCGGAGACCTCGGTGGCGCGGCTGTCCGAACGGCGCTGACCAGACGGCGGAGAGACAAGCTGCAGGTAGTCGAGGATGACCAGGCCGTTCTCCTTGCCGTGGAGCATACGGCGCGCCTTGGCGCGCACCTCGGTCACCGTGGTGCCGGGCGTGTCATCGATCATGATGTCCAGAAGCGAGAGGTCGTTGGTTGCCTCAAGCAGCGTGGGCCACTGGTTGTCCTGAATCTTCGCGCCGCGGATGGCCGAAAGCGGAATGCGCGCCTGCGCAGAAAGCAGGCGCTGCGCAATCTCGGTCTTGGACATCTCCAGCGAGAAGAACGCAACCGACGCGCCCTTTGCCGCGGCATTGATGGCCAGGTTGAGCGCGAAGGAAGTCTTTCCCACGCCCGGGCGCGCGCCGATAACCACCATCTGGCCAGGACGCAGGCCCTGCAGGCGCAGGTCGATGCCGTTGAAGCCGGTTAGCACGCCCAGCTGACCTGGGTTAAGGGCCTGTTCGGCCAGCTCTTCGTAGAGCTCGCCCATGACCTGCTCGAGCGTGGAGTAGTTGGAGCGGATGTCGCGGTCCGTCACGGAAAGAATCATGCGCTCCGCGGAGTCGACGACTTCCTTGGTGTCCTCAGGCGCATCGAAGGCCAGAGCCGTGATGCGCGCGGAAGCGGCGATGATCTCGCGCAGCGTGGCGTCGCGACGCAACATCTCTGCGTGATGGCGCCAGTTGGCAAGCGACAGCGTGTTGTTGTTGAGTTCGAGCAGGTAGGACATGCCGCCCACGCGCTCAAGCTCGCCCGCGCTCTTCAGGTAGTCTGCCAGCGAAACCGGGTCAACCGGCAGCGACTTGTCGAACATGTCGTGCATCGCCTGAAAGATGGTGCGGTTTGCGTGCAGGTAGAAGTCGCGCTCGTTGAGCTCGATGAGCGACTCCTGCAGCACGTCCTGCGAGAGCAGCATGGCCGAGAGCACCGAGCGCTCGGCCGCGAGGTCTTGCGGCATGGCCGCCTCGCCCGGCACGATAACGCGCTGCTGGTCGCGGTCACGATCGCGATAGCTATCCGGCATCTCTTCACCTATCTACTGGTTTGTTCGGCTCTGCACGCCGCGCGTGCTGCACGAGAATGGTTGCGCTCGCATGGTACCTTATCCGCGCCTGCGCAAAATGGCCGTTTTGTGCACACGACGCCATTCAACACGCCATTGTTGAAAGCAAATCACGCTGACCGCGCTGTTTATCGCTTTTCACAGTTTTCAACATCTTTTGAAAGTTTTCCGTAAACGGTTTTCGACAATCATAAAGACTTCAATTTCCTGCCAAAAAGAGCGTACAAACCCTATGCCAAATGCCAGTGCAAGCAGACACTTCAAACACCATTTCCGCAGGTAAACACCTTAATTGTATCTTTGATAGCAAGATGTAAACCAACCGCGCGAACAGGTTCGAACACCTTCTGACCTGCGATTCAGAACATATGTACCCACACACAAAACACGGCTCTTACCTGCGGTGATTGTTGAAATCCCCAGCTAGTTGGCTTGTGGTTTCAACCCACAAAAAAACGCCGCCGGAAGCATTTCCGGCGGCGTTTGTTCGCTTTGTGAGCCGTGCCTACTCGGCAGCGGCCTCCTCGGCAACCTCGGCCTCGGCCTCAACGGCCTCGACCTCGGGCTCGGGCTCAGCGGCGGTCTCGACGCCGACGAGCACGAGAACCTTCGCGTTGATGTCACGGTAAAGGTTGATCTCAACCTCGTGCGTGCCGACCTGCTTGATGTTGACGCGGCCGATGCGCTTGCGATCGACGGTCACGCCAAGCTGGGCCTCAACGGCGTCGGCAACCTGAGCGGCGGTGACGGAGCCAAAGAGCTGGCCCTCCTCGCCAATCTTGGCGTCGACGGTGACGGGCTTGCCGTCAAGCTGGGCGCGGACAGCCTCGGCATCGGCAATGCGCTTCTCCTCGCGCTTTGCGATGTTGTGGCGACGCTCCTCAAGCTGCTTGATGTTGCCGGGGGTCGCGGGCTGGGCAATCTTGTTGGGGAACAGATAGTTCTCAGCAAAGCCCTGGGCGACGTCGATGACGTCACCTTCGCCGCCCTTACCCCTCAGCTCGGTCAGGAGGATGACCTTCATGTGTATCTCCTTCGAGTTCGGGTCTTAGCCGCGAGAACGGCTACCGCGGCTGGAAACCACGGGGACGGTATACGGCAGAAGCGCGATCTCACGCGCGCGCTTGATTGCCAGCGCGATGTCATGCTGATGCTGCGTGCAGGCGCCAGTGACGCGACGGGGCTTGATCTTGCCACGGTCGGTCATGTACTTACGAAGAAGCTGAGTGTCCTTGTAGTCGATGTACTCAACGTTCTCCTTGCAGAACTGGCAATACTTGCGACGCGGCTGGCGCTGGTCTTCCTGGATTCTCCTAGCCATGTCTTAATGCCTTTCGTTGGGCGGCTTTCGCCGTCGCTGATGTTCCTAGAAGGGGATGTCCTCGTCGTAGACCTCGGCCGAAGGCGGGGCCTGGACGGGGGCGACGGGCTGCGGTGCGGGTGCTGCATAGCCCTGCTGGGGAGCATAGCCCTGGTTCTGCGGGGCGTAGCTCTGAGCAGGCGCGGGTGCGGCGTACGTCGGGGCATCCATCTGGCCGTACTGGCCATACTGCTGGCCGCCCATGCTCTGGCCACCCTGCTGACGCGGCGAGAGGAACTCGACCTCGTCAACGATGACTTCAAGCTTGGAACGGCGCTGGCCCTCGCGCTCCCACGAGCTGTAGCGGAGCTTTCCCTCGATGGCCACCTTGGAGCCCTTCGAGAGGAAACGGCTGAGCGGTTCAGCACGTGCACCAAAAACGACGCAGTCGACGAAGTTGGGAACGTCCTCCCACTCGCCGGTCTGCGGGTTGCGACGACGGTCGTTGACGGCAACGCCAAAGGTCAGCACGCTGGTGCCGCCCGTGGTGGTCTTCAGCTCCGGGTCGCGGGTCAGGTTGCCGGAAATGTTCACCCTGTTGATGCTCATACTGCTCACAGCCCTTCTTTGGCAGGTACGCATACCTGCCCTTCCATGCGGACCTTAGTCCTTCTTCTCGTAACGGCGAGCGATCATGTGACGCTTGACGGTGTCGTTGATGCGCAGGACACGGTCGAGCTCCTTGATCTGGTCAGGATCAGCCTGGAAGTTGATGAGGGTATAGTCACCCTCGCTGATGTGGTCAATCTCGTAGGCGAGCTTGCGCTTGCCCCAGTCCACGACCTCCTCGATGACGCCACCACCCTCGGTGATTGCGACTTCGATACGCTTCATTGCGCCGGCGCGGGCCTCTTCAGTTGACGCGGGATCGACAAAGAACAGCAGTTCATAAGCCTTCATTGTGGTCACCTCCTCTGGGCTAAACGGCCCCGGATAGTGAAGGTGCCTCCGGGGCAGGAAAGGTTCGACCTAGCATCGTAGCACATGAAGCCTCTGGCGCGGGTACTGCGACCTGCTCTTTTTAAGGCTCACCCACACTCTTGACACAACTTCGCCCTGACCTTGGGGAGCTAGCTTACTCAAGCCGCCTTGCACCAAGTTCGCATCCGCCTGCACGAATCTGGCAGCAGGCTGGATTCGTGCAGGTCAGATGGCCTGTTTCTTGGGTCGTGTTATAAGACTGGGCATGTGCGTCTGCACAGGGTCTACACAAAGGGCCGGGTTACTCCTGATTGTCCGCTTCGGTCGGTGCTTCCGGCTCCTCGTGGGAAACGTACTCGAAGGGCTGTGCGACCGGCGCGGGAACAACTAATGCCTCGGCGGCGTCCTCTTCGTCATTGTCCAGGTCATCCAGCACGATGGGCGTGACCTGCTCCGATTGAATCGGTTCGACAGCGTCGGTAGGCACGCTGAGCTCGGCCGTGGTATCAAGATCTTGCGCGGGGTCGGGATCCAGTTCGGGTTCAGGCTCGGGTTCCGGCTCGGGCTCGGACTCGAGCTCCGAATCAGACTCGACCTCTGGTT
>DJXA01000174.1:0-253 GCA_002449555.1 Atopobiaceae bacterium UBA7016
ATCGAGCGCCTGATTCTCATGCGCCTGGCGCTGCATGCGTGCCCGGGAATCCTTTCTCCCACTTCGGGCACCCTCGACGAGCTTGCCTCGTTGGCGCGGGGCTCGCTGTTCTGGCTGCCCTCGGAGTCAATCGATGCGAATGACGCTCGGTTGGATTCGCTGACCGAGGGCGAGCGCGCCGCCTGCAGGGTGCTTGACGGATATCGCGTACTTCTTGACGAGCGCGGCCTGGTGGAGCGCTGCGAGGCGGCGG
>DJXA01000174.1:351-3167 GCA_002449555.1 Atopobiaceae bacterium UBA7016
CAAGCTCTCCGAGCGCGTGCCGAGCTTCCCCACGACTGTGGTAGCAGGGTTCTCCGCGCTGGGGCGTGGCGTGCGCACGCTTTTGATGGGGGCGGCAACAAAGGCCAACGTGCAGGCGGTTATTCCGTTCGACGCCGCCGGCATGTGTCCGCTCGCAGATCGCCTTGCGGAAGAGGCTCAAGGCGCTGGCCTCAACGCAACCATCACATCGGATTTCTCCGCTGCCAAAGATGCAAATAACGCGCAGGTAGATGAGCTATTTGACCTGCACGAGGCGTTGATGGAAGGCACGGGGGCAAACGACGTAGCGGCCCGTGGTGCCGTGCGTCTGTGCCAGCCTGCCGGCCCGCTGGCGGAATGGGAACTGGTTGCGCGGGAGGTCGAGCGGCTTGCGCAGGACGGCGCGCGTGAGGTGGTCGTGGCAGCTGGCGACGCGTCGGCTGCGTGGCGAGGATTGGCCCCACGCTTGGCGGCGCGCGGCATGCGCGTGTCCAGCCCGCTTCGTCGCTCCGCCTCTGATGACGTCACCATTGCGGCCTTCCTCGGGTTTGCGCAGACCGTCGCGCGGCTCGCAACGCTTGCGCAGGATTGGCCACAGCCCGTGTCGAGCCAGGCTGGCATGGTCCCGCAGCTGGGCGACATGTCGTGGTGGCCGCCTCGCCAGCTAACCGACTTCTTGCTCTCGAGCATCTCGCAGGTAGACGCCGTGCAGGCGTGGGAGCTCGATGCCAAGTGGCGGGGAAACCGCTCGCTTGCGCCGCAGACGGTACTCGACCAGCTTCAGCGCGAGAGCCTGACGTCAAAGGTGGTGGCCCAGGCGACCGCCTCGGTCCTGCGCGGGCGCGTAGGCACGGCGGCGCTGCAGCTGGCGCGGGCGCTTATGGAAGAGGATGCCGACGCACACCGCGAGGCCATCGCGGCTCTTTCCAGCATCCAGGATGCCGCCCGCACGATCGGCGCGATGGGCGTGAGCGCTTCGTCAAAGAAGGGCGTGCGCGTGGTCTTGTCGCTCGAAGAGCTGGTCTCGCTGGTGTCAGACCTCTCCCAGCGCTCGGCACTCTGCTCTCGGGTGCAGCTGGGGGCAGGGGAGTGCCACGTCCAGATTCTTTCGCGTTCGTCCGCGAGCGCGCTGCCTCCCCATTCGGCGGACGCGCTGATAGCCTGCGGACTGACCTCAAACGAGTGGGGGCTTCCCCCCAAAGATGACGCCGCGGTGGCGCTGCTGCAGCGGCTGGGCATTGATGAGACGGAGGCGCCCCTCGCCCTTGCGCACAGGCAGTTCCTGGGCATGTTCGCCGTTCCGAAAAGCGCCCTCGTGCTTGAGCGCGTGACGCATGACAGCGACGCCCAGTCGACGTATCCGGCGGTCATGCTCAGCGAGGCACTTGCCTGCTATGGCGCGGGTGCCTCAGACCTGCCCATCTCCACGCTTGGCGAGGGACAGACTGACCGCCTGCTTTCGGTGTCGGGCGCCCCGGTTGCGGTCTCACAGGTTCTTCCCGTGGCACCCGCGGGTCAGGTGGGTCCCGCTGCGGCAGACATGGTGATTGTTCCGCGCGAAGGCCAGGCGGCGCTTCCCGATGGGTTGCCGTCGCTTTCCGCGTCGCAGATCGAGTCGTACCTCGAATGCCCCTACAAGTGGTTTACGCTGCGGCGCCTTGGTCTGGATGCGAGTGACGCCACGTTCTCCGCGGTGCAGATGGGCTCGTTTGCGCACCGCGTGCTTGAGGTGGCACGCCGTCGCTTCATGCAGAACGCTGCCGAGGAGGCCGGGCTCGTCAGTCCGGGACAGCTTCTCGACCTTGAGGGAACCGACGTCACGTTTGTGCCCGGCTCGGCGGTTACCGCAGAAAACCTCCCCTTGGTGCGAGAGCTCATCAACACCGAGTTTGACTTCCATCTTGCGCACCAATACCAAAAGGCAACGGCCGTGGCCGCGCAGTCGCTGGTTCCGCATACCGCCACCGAGGAGTATCGCCTCGAGCTGTTGCGGCAGGACCTTCTGGACGTGCCGGCCTTCGAGGTTGGCAAGTTCCGCGGGTTTGAACCGCGCTACTTCGAGCTGCGCTTTGGCGGCTCGGGGGCAAATGCCCACCACGTGACCTATGCGGGTGCCGACTTCGTGGGCACCATCGACCGCGTGGACGTGGACGCGCATGGCCGCGCCGTGGTGATTGACTACAAGCATAAGGGTGCTGCGGGGTTTGCGGGGGAGTACGACGCCTTTACGGAGGGTTCTCCGGCAACGGCCGACGCCCTCGTGCTGCCCCGAAGGGTGCAGTCGCTCATCTATGCGCAGGTTGTGCGGCGCATGTATCCACAGCTCAAGGTGGTTGGCGCCGTGTACCTCTCCACAAAGGGAGGTCCGCGTAACCAGCACGAGATCGCGGGCGTCCTGGATGCCAATGCGGCAGACATGGTCATGGGTCGCGGCCTTTCTGACAAGCGGTGGGAGCACCTGGTTGCGGGCGGTTTGGGCAAGCTCTCGTTTGAGGAGCTGCTCGACGAGACGGAGCGCCGCATTGCCGAGAAGATCACGCTCTTGACGGAGGGCCACATCGAGGCAGAGCCCGTTGACAAGCACGCGTGCGAATGGTGTCCCGTCGCCAACTGCGAGAGGAGGCTTGTCTGATGGCTGCCCGGAGGCTTACCGATGACCAGCTGAGAATTGTGCAAACGCTTGACCGGCCGCTCTTTGTGGCGGCAGGTGCGGGTTCGGGCAAGTCGTCGACGCTTGCAGAGCGCGTTGCCTGGGCGCTTGAGCCAGGCTCTGGCTCGGACGGTGGCGCGTTCATCCAGGGCCTCGACGAGGTCCT
>DJXA01000094.1 GCA_002449555.1 Atopobiaceae bacterium UBA7016
GAGAAGCTGTAGAAGTCGACCGTGCCCTCGCGCAGCAGCTCGTCGTCGCCGGGCTCCTTGGCCAGCTCGATGCCCTCGCGCTCGAGCTCGAGCACCTTCCAGGCGGGATAGTAGCCGCGCACCTGCACGTCGCCGTAGAACCACTTGAAGTGGTGGGCGGTGTCAAGCTCGGCCCACACGTCCTCCGGGTCGCAGCTCCAGGGATAGGAGCCGCCGTGGGCGATCATGAGGCCAATCTTGTTGGTGGGGTCGATTTCGTGCCCCTTCTTGACGGCGTAGGCGGAGCCCAGGAAGAGGTGGTAGCGGCACTGCTCGGCGTTCTGCTTGTTGGACAGGTGCTCGTGCACGCCGTTCATCATGAAGTTGGTGTTGATGTTGATCTCGTTGATGGTGAGCCAGTAGTGCACGAGGCCCTTGAAGCGGGTGAAGAGCACGTCACAGTAGCGCTCGAAGGCCTCGAGCGTGTGGCGGGAGGCCCAGCCGTCGTACTCGTTGGCGAGGTGCAGCGGGCAGTCGAAGTGGTAGATGGTCACGAGCGGCTCGATGCCCAGCTCCTGGCACTTCTTGAAGACGTTGACGTAGAACTGGATGCCTTCCTCGTTGGGCTCGGCGTCGTCGCCGTTGGGGAAGATGCGTGTCCAGTTGATCGAGATGCGGTTGACGTTGCAGCCCATCTCGGCCATCAGCTCGAGGTCCTCCTCCCAGTGGTGGTAGAAGTCGGTCGCCACGTGGCTGGGGTAGTAGACGTCGGGGTCGATGATGGCCTTGGCGCCGGCGGGAATCTCGTCGCGGCCGCCAAATTCGGCGCGGGTGCCGTCGGCGAGCTCGCAGATGAACTTGCGGGGGATGCCGTTGCGGCCGTCGCCGCCGGTCAGCGTGTCAGCGACCGCGGGGCCCTTGCCGCCGGACAGGTAGCCTCCCTCGTACTGGTTTGCGGCAGTCGCGCCGCCCCACAGGAAGCCCTTGGGAAAACTCATGTGACCCTCCTTGTATGCGTGACGGATAGTGCCTGTGTCTCAAAGTATACAAACCTGGTACGGGTGACGGGAGTTGGACTGCATACACTCCGGCTTATAGCGGTCTCTTCCAGCCCTCTGAAGAGGCGACCTATAATCGAGATCGAAATCCTCAGAGAGGAGGGCCCCATGGACAGGCCGGTGACCACGCTCTTCATGCTCATGTCGCTCGACGGCAAGATTAGTACCGGTGCCAGTGACGAGCTCGACTTCGACCGCGACCTGCCGCGCGTGCCCGGTGTGGCAGAGGGGCTCCACCAATACTACGAGCTGGAGCAGGAGACCGACCTCTGGTCGCTCAATACCGGGCGCGTGATGGCCAAGGTCGGCGCCAACGAGCTGCTCCTCCCTGCGCGGCTGCCCGTCTCGTTCGCAATCGTGGACAACACGCACCTGGCCGAGGCCGGCGTGCGGTGGCTCTGTGCCAGGTGCCGGCGGGTTGTCATCGTCACCTCGAACGCAGCACATCCGGCGTTTGCGGTGGGGGAGGACAACCTCTCCGTCATGCTGCAGGAACGTCTGTCGCTCGCCCATGCGCTCCGTCGCCTGAGGGCCGACTACGGCTGCGAGCGCCTGACCATCCAGTCGGGCGGCACGCTCAATGCGGCGCTCGTGCGCGAGGGGCTCGTCGACTTCGTGGACGTCGTGGTGGCCCCGCTTGTGGTGGGAGGGCGCGACACTCCCACGCTCGTGGACGGCCCTTCGCTCACATCGGTCGAAAAGCTCTCCAGGCTCTGCCCCCTCGAGCTGCTGGGATGCGAGGCCCTGCAGGACTCGTACGTGAGGCTGCGGTACCGGATAGCGCAGCCGTCACAGGACTATGCCTAAACGACGGGCCCCTCGCATTCGATGATGATCTGGGTGCATTGCTCGGCGCTCCGCTTGTGGTCGCATGAAAGACCGTCAAGGGAGCTGGCATGCGGCACCAATTTCGAGGGGGACGGCGAATCGATGAGTGGTTGTCACTTTCCGCACGGCATTGCATATGCCGCGCGAGCCATCGCTCTATGACCTGTCGTTGTCCCCAGACTTCCAGTGGTCGAGGGTGGGCAGGAGCGCCCCCATGAACGAGACCGCCTCGTCCAGGCTCATGCCCGTGGCCTCCACCAGGTAGGGGGCCGAGGTTTCGATCACGTCGTCCATGGTCTCGTAGGCGAAGGCGCCCTGATCGTAGCACCATTTGCAGTACGCCGAGTTCTCGGCGCCGTCTGCATCGTGCCCGCGTTCCATGTGCGGCACGGAGAATGGCGTGCCGCAGCACTGGCATGCGGGCTCTGCTGGCAGGTCGAGGAGCTGCATGACGGGGACGCCGAGCGCCGAGGCAAGGAGCTTGGTCATGTCGATGCTCGGCGTCGTCTCGCCTGTTTCCCAGCGGCTGACGGCCTGACGGGTCACATAGACCTTCCGTGCCAGCTCCTCCTGCGTCAGCCCGGCTTCCTTGCGGGCCTGTGCGAGTGCGTCTTTGGTTGCCATGGTTAGCTCCTTTCTCGTGTCCACAATGTGAAGGTACTGCGCCGGCCGCAGTGTGTCACGCAACGGTTCGTTGCGTTGCCCTTGGTGTCGTATGGGCCTACGACCGGGGCCAGATCTCCGTCGGATGCGCGTAGGGCACGAAGATCATGCCGTCGTACGGGCTCGACGGCTCTCGCTTGACCCGGTATGCCTGTGGCAGCACGTACATGAGTGGGCTGAATCCCTCGCCGACGCTGCCCATCATGATGGGGCCATCGACGCAGGCGCGTAGGGGAGAGTCCACGGGCACGCGCGCGAAGTCGAGCCAGCAGCGCTCGTATCCGCAGGTAGTGGCCGCGTGGGCAAGCGGGTCGTACGAGTAGAACGTGTGCGTCATGCGCCTGTCACCCTTGGGCAGGTTGACTTCGGCCCTGAAGAAGTCGGTGCCAATCGCGTAGTATGCATCTCCCAGCTCGTCGGCGAGCTGATTACCCATCACCTTGGTATCGGGTCCGTAGGTTCCGGTCTGCTCGATGTGGCCGTTGTGCGCGGACACGAGGATGCACTGCTTGCCGAGCTGCTCCTCCTGCGAGAGGATCCACAGCACGTTCTGCGCCATGAAGTGGTCCCGCAGCCCGTGGCTCTTGGGGGAGTTGGCCGCCCTTCCCAGCTCGTCGTTCTGGAGGAGGCAGTCGACCAGGTGGAGCGCGAGGCGCGTGTCTGCGTTATCGGGTAGCGCCTCGAGCTTCTGGGTGATGTCCTCGTACGTTGCCACCACGAGGTCCCGATCGAGGTCGTCGGGATGCTCGTCGCGCAGCTGTCCGAGGCTCTCGAGGCCTGCGGTGTTAAGCCCGCATGCGTGCAGCTCTTCAAGAAGAAGCTGGTGGCTGTGCTCGTAGTTCTGCAGGTCGAAGCCGTAGAAGCGCAGGTCATCGCCCGGCGCGGCGGTCTCGTTATACGCGCGCATCCACGAGATGAGCTCCGCCATCTGATTGGTGCGGTAGAGGGAAAAGTCGAGGTTGTCAATCGTCTCCTCGAGCGTGCCCTCGCCGCCGTGTATGTAGCGGTTGACCAGCTCGCAGCCTCCGGAGTCGGCCTCCAGCGCGAAGGCGCGCACCCCGTAGCGCTCCACCAGCACCTTGAGCACGTCGAGCTTGAGCTCCTGGAACTCCCTGTTGCCGTGGGTCGCCTCGCCAAGCGCGACGACGCGCGTCCCCGCGGGTATCTCGAGGCTCGAGATCTCTGTCGCATAGCGTGCGAACTCGTCTGGGTCGGCAGACGGTCCCGTGCCAAAGCCGCCGAACCGCGACCAGATGCCCCCGGCTATGACGCATACCGCAAAGACCGCGAGCACAGCAACGAGGCATCCGCCCCTCTTGACGTTCCTACTCATCACCATCATCTCCCGAGCCAAACAGGCCGAAGGCCACGCCCATGCAAACCCCGATGCAGATTCCCGTTCCGATGTTATGCAGCGAGACGCTGAACGCGATGCTCATCAGGACGGTCATGCAGACGGTGAGAACCCACTGCTCTCTTCTCTTCATGGCAGCCCCCTACGCCATCGTGCCGTTCACGATGGCGGCGTACGTGTCCTCCGGAATCATGGGGGAGCCGATCTCGGCGAGCAGCGAAGGCTCGATCGAGCCCGTCTCGGCATACTGTCGCCCCGCCCGCCTGACCAGCTCGAGCCTGGGCACGGTCACCATGGGAGCCTCCGGTGCGTTGAACATGGGCGACTCAGGAACGGTGACGATGGTGTGGTCGCTCGGGAACATCAGCTTGAACTGCGCGACCGCTGGCTCGAAGTTACGGGTGCTGTTGGGAAAGCCGCAGCCGCAGACCATGAGGTAGCGCAGGTGCGAGAAGTCCGCCTGGCCGACGTGCTCGTAGCGGTCTCCCACACGCTGCATCGCCATGCTGGAGAGCGGCAGGGTTCGGTCTATGAGCGCCTTGAGCGGCGCGGGCATGCCGTAGCAGTACAGCGGGAAGCTGAGCAGCAAGAGGTCGCTCTGCAGGATGCTCTCCAGGATGACGCGCATGTCGTCGTGGTGGACACAGGTGCCGCCGTTGCGCATGCAGGAGAAGCAGCCTGTGCAGTACTCGATGTGCTGGTCGATGACGTGAATCGTGCGGACGTCCTGCTCCGCGGCGTCGCGCATCCCCTCGATGAGGGCGCGCGTGATGTGCATGGTATCGCTTACGTCCCGCTTGGGGCTGCCATTCAGTACGAGAATCCTCATGAGAACCTACTCCTTTCGTTTGCTGATTGGTTGTTGTCTACTGGCCGATGCCACTGCCCGTACGTGCCTCCCTCTCGTGGTAGATGCCGGCGAGAGAGGAAAGGCACGAGGCGGCCGCGAAGAAGACCACCCCCAGGAGCGTCTTGTCGTCAGCAATCTGGAACGTCGCTGCGACAAAAAGCAGCAGCGCCGCCAAGGTCGCCATCTGGTCCTTCCGTACGGTGTTGTTCTTCTCCTTCATGATTTCTGCCTCCTTTGCGTCTGGTCGCACGAGGTTTTCGGGCGTCCAAAGGTCTTTCTGCGGGATGATTCTTTCCAGTTGCTCCGCCCGTGCCCAGCTTGGGGTGCGAAGTATCTCTGATCTGAGCCTTTCTGTCTCGCTTTCGCGATTCAACCATTCCATGTGCCTTGCTCCTCAGTACGCAAAGACGCAGCGCCAGCCATGGGGCCGGCACTGCGTCTACGCGTCTCGCACGGTGGTGGTATTCGATTGCTGCTGTGGTCAGTAGCTACGTTACGTTTGCCCTGCTGGTGAGCGTTCCTCTCCTAAAGTCGACGACAAGCTCGCGCTTGCACTTGGGGCAGAAGAGCGGGAACTCGATCAGGACCGTGCCAGGCAGCACCTTGGTCCTGGTCTTCTGCCCGCAGCGGGGGCACCTGATGAACTCGC
>DJXA01000157.1 GCA_002449555.1 Atopobiaceae bacterium UBA7016
TTCCAGGCCCTGCGGATCGAGGTGAACCACGAGCTCGACGCCCTCGAGCAGGGGCTGCGCGCAGCCGTCCGCTGGGCCAATCCCGGCGGTCGCATCTGCGTCATCAGCTACCACTCGCTCGAGGACCGCATGGTCAAGCACGTGTTCACCGAGCTCAGCCGGGGCTGCACCTGCCCGCCGGACCTTCCGGTGTGCGTGTGCGGAAACGTGCCGATTCTGCAGGTCAGGATGCGCAAGCCCCTCGTTGCAACGGACGAGGAGGTGCGCCTGAACCCACGGGCGCGCAGTGCCCTCATGCGCGTGGCGGTCAAGCTCGACGTCACGGCCGCGTAGGGGCAAGGACGGGCATTCCGGCCGCAAGGCCGTGTGCTGACATAAACGAAGCATAAACGCACTACCACACACCACAAACGCACCACCTTCGGACCACCATCGATGTAGAGAGTTACGCACTATGAGCTACAGAGGATCAGAAGCACCGCGCCTTGACTACGCTGAGCGCGCCTGGGAGTACGGGGTCGCCGAGCGACCGCACTTCGACGTTGTCGAGGGCGGTGGCGCGGATGCCCGCGTGCGCAAGGGCGTGACCTCGGAGTTCGTGGTCTACGCGCGTATCGCTGCCGTGATCGTGGCGGTGCTCGTTGCCGTCGGCTCTCTGCGCGTGTCCCTCACCTCCGCCACGGTGACGCTTTTGCAGTCCAACTTGACCGTGAAGGCCGACATCGCGCGCGCCGAGGACCTCAACTCGTCGCTGCGTATCGAGCGTTCGGTGCTCTCCAACACCACGCGCATCACGCGCATCGCGACGGAGAACTATGGCATGGTTCCCGCCTTGAGCAACGACTACCTGTCGGTCTACACGCCCGAGCAGCTTGCCGAGATGCAGGCTGCCGAGGCTGCGGCCCAGGCGACGGGTACCGGCACCGTCATCAAGCCGGTCGATCCCAACGCTGTGCAGATGGCGGCGCTGCCGGGCGGCACCACCGCGTCGGGCTCGGTCATCGAGGCCGCCTCGCAGGGCGCCCGTGCCATGGCCCATATCCAGAGCCTCGCCGCAGGCCTCATCGCGCAGTGGTGAGGCTCCCGTGAGGGAGAGTAGAGAACAGAGACGTTCCGACTGGAACGTTGCGCAGGGGGAGGCCTCCTCGTATGACGAGGCCTCCCGCGCTCGCTCTCAGCTACGTGCGCAGCGCTTTGGCGGATCGGGCGTGGGCGGCTTTGACGATGGCCTCGACGTGGTGTTCTTCTTCGTGCTGATGGCACTTCTGGCCGTGGCGCTGCGTCTCGTATGGCTCCAGGTCATCAAGGCTCCCGAGTACTCCGAGGCAGCTCGCTACAACCGCATGGACGAGCTCACCATCCACGCGCGCCGCGGCACCATCTACGACCGCAATGGCAACGTGCTGGCCATCAGCGTCGACGCGAAGACCGTCTACTGCAACCCCACCGAGATCACCGACCCGTCGGCCGTGACCACGCTCTTGGTTCAGCACCTGGGCGGTGAGCGCGGTGACTACCTGCCCCTGCTCATCGAGGACGAGACCTTCGTCTACCTCAAGCGCGCGGCCGACGTCAACAAGGCGGAGGCGCTCAAGACCGCGCTCGAGGAGGCCAAGCTTCCGGGTGTCTACTTCCTGGACGACACCAAGCGTGACTACCCGTACGGAAACGTCGCGGGCCAGGTGCTGGGCATCGTGGGCGTCGACGGCGACGGCCTCTCGGGCCTTGAGTACTACTACGACGACATCCTGCGCGGCGAGGACGGCGTCATGATGATGGAGACCGGCATCGGCGGCACGCCCATTGCCGGCGCCACCTCCATCGTGCGCGACGCCAAGAACGGCACCGACATCGTCACGTCGCTCGACATCGATGTGCAGATGGTCTCCGAGGAGAAGATCACTGAGGCCGTCGAGCGCTTCCAGGCCGAGTCCGGCTCCGTCATGGTGACCGACCCCAAGACGGGCGAGATTCTGGCTGCGTGCTCCACGCCGCTTCTGCCGGTGAGCGACTTCTCGCAGATGGAGGAGGGCTCCGAGAGCCTCAAGCCCGTCAACGCCTCCTACGAGCCGGGCTCCATCTTCAAGATCTTGACCTCGGCCATCGGCATCGAAAACGAGCTGGTCACTCCCTGGACCACCTACGTGGTGCCTGCGTGGGTCGAGGTCGGCGACGACTGGGTCGGCGACGACGACGGCCGCGACTACACGATGACGATGTCGCTCACCGAGATGATGCGCCGCTCCTCCAACGCTGGCCTGGCCACCGTGGCTCAGGAGAGCATCGGTGCGCAGCTCTTCTCCGAGGGCGTGGCCGCCTTTGGCATCGGCAAGGAGACGGGCATCGACTACCCAGGCGAGGGCCCCGGCATCGTGCGCACGCTCGAGGAATATGACGGCTCTACCACGGGTTCCATGGCCTTTGGCCAGGGCCTGGCCATTCCGGCGGTGCAGATGGTGCGCGCCGTGGGCATCGTGGCCAACGGCGGTATCCCCAACACTCCGCACTTCGCATGCTTCCTGAACGGCGAGCGCGTGGAGTGGCCTCAGGGCGAGCAGGTGATTTCGCAGGAGACCTGCGATCAGGTCACGCAGATGATGCGCGTCGTGGTGGACGAGGGCACCGGATACCAGGCCGACATCGAGGGCTACGACGTGGCTGGCAAGACCGGCACGGGCGAGCAGGCCGACGAGGACGGCGGCTACCGCGATGACGCGTTCGTGTCGTCGTTCGTGGGCTTCGCGCCCGCCTCGGACCCTGAGGTTCTTGTGTACGTTGGACTTAACAACACGCCGTATCTTGCTTCCGGTTCCGCGGCGCCGACGTTCTCGTCTATCATGAGCGAGGCGCTAAACGACATGGGCATCCCGCCCGAGAGCTAGCGCCGAGGGAGGAAAGAGATGCTTCAGCTTTCTATGCCCGAGGTCGTGGCCGCGACGGCCGCGGAGGTCTTGGTTGGCGGCGGTGGGCGCGTCTTTGACGTGGTCATCGACTCGCGCCAAGTCCATCAGGGCTCGCTATTTGTGTGCTTTACCGGGGAGCGCGTGGACGGCAACGCCTACGCGCCTTCCGCTATCGAGCGCGGGGCCGCGGCCATCGCACTGACGGCGAAGCCGGACGCCTCGCTTGTGCAGATGGCCAAGGATCGCGGCTGCACGCTGCTTCGTGCCTCCGACGATGACCCCACCGAGTTCGTGCTGCGTCTCGCCAAGGCCTGGCGCGAGCGTAACCCGCAGTGGGTGCTCGTGGGCGTGACCGGATCTGTGGGCAAGACCACCACCAAAGACATGCTGGCCGCGGGCCTTTCCGCGGGCGGCAAGGTGCATGCCACCTCGGGCAACCACAACAACCTCATCGGCATGTCCATGACGCTGCTGTCGGCCGACGCGTCCGACGAGTTTGTGGTCTGCGAGATGGGCATGGACCATGCGGGCGAGCTGACGCGCCTGGCTGCCGTTGCACGTCCCGACATCGCGCTTATCACCAACGTGGGCACGAGCCACATCGGAAACCTCGGCTCGCGCGAGGCCATCGCCCGCGCCAAGGCCGAGATCTGCTCGGGCATGCGTCCCTCTGATGACGCCGCCTCGAGCGTTCCCTCGCGCCTCATCCTGACGTCCGACAACGACTTCGGCACGTTCATCGAGCGCGAGTTTGCGGCGCCCGCTGGCATCAAGGTGATGCGCGTGGGCTCGAGCGAGGGCTGCAGCGTTCGTGCCCGCTCAGTCACGCTTGACGCCGAGGGCATGCCCACTGTCTCCATCGCGTTTGCCGACGGCTGCGAGCTCTTTGTGACGCTCGACGTGCCGGGAAAGCATGCGGTGCCCGATTTCCTGCTGGCCATGGCCGTCATCTGGCGCCTGGGCGTGGATCGCGCCAATGCGGCCGAAGCCATCTCGCATATGCCGCGCACAGGCATGCGCCTCGAGGTCAAGACGGCCCCGGGCTGCCCGCGCGTCATCGACGACTCCTACAACGCGAGCCCCAACTCCATGGCCGGCGCGCTTGACGTCCTGTGCTCCATGCAGTGCGCGGGCCGTCGTATCGCCGTGCTGGGCGAGATCGGCGAGCTGGGGGAGGACGCGGCGCGCCTGCACGGCTACGTGGGCGCCTACGCCGCGGCTAAGCCGCTTGACCTGTTGGCCATCGTGGGCGGCGAGGACGCCGACCGCATGGCCGAGGCGGCGCTCACCATGGGCTTCTCGCAGGACAAGCTCGAGCGCTTTGCAGACGGCGCGGCGGCGCTTTCGGCGCTGCGTGGCGTCTTTGGAGAGAATGACCTGATGCTCGTCAAGGCCTCCCGCTTCGTGGGGCTCGACGAGTTTGCCAAGGGGGTGCTTGCTTAAATGTTTGGCATGATCGGAAACCCAAGCTATCCCACCTACCAGGTGTTTCTTTCTGCGGGTATCGCGGCGCTGATCACGGGCTTCGTGATGCCGCTTTTCATTCGCCTGATGCGCCACGAGCAGATTGGTCAGCAGATCAGGGCTGATGGTCCCGAGCGCCATCTGGTGAAGCAGGGCACCCCCACCATGGGCGGCGTGGTCATGCTTTTGGGCGTGGTCGTCACCTGCTGGATCATGGCAACGTGGACCTCCGAGTTCACGCTCGTCATGGTGGCCACGCTGGCCACGGGCTCGCTCGGCCTCCTGGACGACATCGAGTCGGTGGCACACGGCCGCTCGCTTGGCCTCACGCCCTCGCAGAAGATGGCGGGCCTCGTCATTATCAGCGTGACCTTCTGCCTGCTCGCGGTCAACCAGAACGGCATCGAGCCAGTCATCTACTTCCCAGGTGGACTCTCCATTGACCTGGGCATCCTTACCACCACGCTCACTTTGGGCGGCACGGTTGTCCGCATTCCGTGGCTGTACGTCATCTTCGTGTTCCTGCTGATGGCGGGCCTCTCCAACGCCGTCAACCTCACCGACGGCCTCGACGGCCTTGCGGGCGGCTGC
>DJXA01000163.1:0-8422 GCA_002449555.1 Atopobiaceae bacterium UBA7016
TGGTGTCCTTGGGCAGGCAGTAGCCCCCATAGCCAAACGAGGGATTGTTGTAGTGCGACCCAATGCGTGGGTCCAGGCCTACACATTCGATAATCTGCGAGGCATCAAGCCCTCTTGCCTCCGCGTACGTGTCAAGCTCGTTGAAGTATGCAACTCTCAGGGCAAGGTAGGTGTTGGCAAAGAGCTTGACGGCCTCCGCCTCGGTAGCACGGACGATACGCGTGGGGACGTCCTTGTCCTCGGCACCCTCCTTCAGCAGCTGCGCAAACCTCTGAGCCACCTGCTCCAGCTCTTCATGATGCGTGCTCTCGCTCGGCACGCCCACCACGATTCTTGAGGGGTGCAGGTTGTCGTAGAGTGCCTTTCCCTCGCGCAGAAACTCAGGCGAGAAGAGGAAGCGCCCTTCGGGCCAGCGCTCCAGAAGGCTTCGCGTGAAGCCGACGGGCACCGTTGACTTTACGACCAAGGGCACCGTGGGGTTAACGGAAAGGACTAGCTCGACCACGTCCTCCACATGGTGCGTGTCAAAGCTGTTCTTGGACGAGTCGTAGTTGGTTGGGGTGGCAACAACCACGAGGTCCGCGGTCTGGTAGGCGTACTTTGCGTCTAGCGTCGCCGTAAGAGAGAGCTCCCGATGAGCCAGGTAGTCCTCAATCTCTGGGTCTCGTATGGGCGAGATGCCGGCGTTGATGCGCTCCACCTTCTCTGCCACCACGTCCACCGCGGTGACGTCGTTATGCTGTGCCAGAAGAACGGCAAGGGACAAGCCCACGTAGCCTGTCCCCGCGACGGCAATTCTCATAGACTGAGTCACGCTCTTAACTCCCTTGTGCGGTGAGCACAACGCCCACGGTCTGAATGATCAGCTTGAAGTCGCTCCACACCGAGCACTTGCGAATGTAAAGAAGGTCTAGATCAACCCATTCGTCAAAGCCGATGGTGTCGCGGTTTCTGCGCGTCTGCCAATAGCAGGTGATTCCCGGCCTCACCAGCAGGCGCTGGCGCTGGTAGTCGGTGTACTGGGCCACCTCGGCGGGTAGCGCCGGCCTCGGGCCCACAACCGACATGTCGCCCACCAACACGTTGATGAACTGCGGCAGCTCGTCGATGCTCGTTTTGCGGATGAACTTGCCCACCTTGGTTATGCGCGGGTCATCGGCAATCTTGAAGACGGGGCCGTCCTTCTCATTGAGCTCTTGCAGGCTTTCTAGCAGGTCTTCTGCGTTTGTCACCATCGACCGAAACTTCAGCATCTTAAAGGTCTTGCCGTCTTTTCCCACGCGCTCTTGCGAGAAGAAGACGGGGCCGGTGGGGTCATCCAGCTTGATGGCCACGGCCACAACCAAGAAGAGCCAGCTGAGCAGGACGAGCACCGCAATGCTAAAGAGGATGTCAAAGGTGCGCTTGATGAACCGGTAGACGTAACGATGCTCGATGCCCGTGAGTGGCGCGTCGCCAAGCTCCCTGTGGATGGCAGCGGCGCGCTCTGCCACGCCAGGATAGGCTGGCTCGCCAGCGTGCAGCTCGTAAGCATAGCCGCTGCGCACGGTCACATCTGGCTTGGGCTTTCTCCCTGCCAGACGCGACTGCTTGCGATAGGTGCCACGCGATGACCTTGCGCCGTTGGCGATGGCTCTGCGGCGAGCTCTTGATGACTCTTCGTTAGGCTTCACTTGCTACGTGCTCTTCCTTGGAAATGATTCCCTAGTCCTACGGTCGTGCGTATGTTGATGCCGCGCACTAGGATGGCCTGGGCTACTCAAATGAACGCGCCGTCGGCGACATTCTGACCGTAAGCGGCTCGCGCGCTTCCGGTGCCGTTGTCACCGTATAGGTGATGGTTGTGGTGCTCTCGGGCTCGGTCCAGAAGTGCGCAAAGGCAACGTCAAAGCCATAGAGCGTCTTGTACCACGTGCCTGAGCCATCGCTTACCGTAATCTCAGAAATGCTGCCACCCGCAGGCGGGAACAGCACGATCTGCGTGCTCATCGAGCCGCGAGTCGGCGCATTGTCTCTGTTGCCGGTAACAAGCGTCTTTGCGGTGGACGCCTCGTATTCGGTCAAGGCGTTGCCAACCGTCGTGGTGGCATGATACGTAACGGAGCCATCATCGTTAACGGTTCCTTCGTCAACCGTCGTCCGAAGGTCAAGATACCAGCCGATCTTTGCCCACGTGGCGTCATTCACGTACACGCCCAGCACCGGCTTTGCAAGGTCGGTCTCAAGGGCACCAGAGATGCCCAGCTCGTCGATGATGGCCTCTTCGTCAGCGTCTGCCATCCATGCCTGCAGGCGATACGTCTCAGACGCTTCGCCAATCAGGGACATGACGCTGGTAAGGCCAAGGTCTCCGATGCTTGAGGTGAACTTCTTAAAGGCGAGCTCGGCAACCTCGGCGAAGAACGCGTCTTGCTCGGCATTTGTGGCCAGGTCAGTGTAGGCCGTATGCATCAGGTACTCAGCGGCATTAGTCCCGTCAACCACCCAGCCATTGCTTGTGGTGACCTCACCGGTCAGCGCAAGCACGCTCTGCAGAAACACCGGATCAATGGCAACCACGCCGTCCACGCGCTCGCCCTTGACGTTTTGCCACATCTCGGCAAAGAGCGCGCCCACGCGCACAAAGTTCGGCGAGAAGTTCAGGTTGTCAAACTTGTTCTGCATCCACTCGCCAAAGGCCGCGTACTCCTCATCCGTCAGCACGGGCCAGTTTGCCTCGTCCCGCTGCAGACCAGCAAACGACGAGAACTCACCCAGCTCAAGCTTGCCATCGGTCACGTACAGCATGCCGCATGAGCCGGCGAAGCCGCCCGTGGCGCGCATCTCGGCATTGGTCTGAGCCACTATCAGATAGTTCCTGGTCTGCCCGTTGGCACCCAGCATCTGGGGCAGGTAGGGGGCAATCTTCATGCCGCCCTGCGCCAGGCCGTCCAAGGTGGACAGCAGGTCGCGAACGCGCTGCAGGGGCTCGTTGACTTGCTCGAGCTTGGCCTCGCCCAAGCCGTCTACCGTCTGGGCGTTACGAGAAATGACATCGGAAACAGTGCCCACGGCGTTGGCCAAGCTAACCAGCGTGTTTACGTCAATCTTGCCTTCGGTTCCCACGATGGCCTTGAAGTCGAGGCCCATCATCTCCTGGGTCAGGGGGATGATGGCGTTATTTGCCAGGTCGTCAAAGACGATGGCCAGGGTCTGCACCTTCTCGACATCGCCGCCATACACCGGCACGTGCGCGGCAAAGCGCCACAGGTCGCGGTCCAGCTCACCCTTCATCTGGGCAGCGATGTCGGCCATCTGCTGGGCGTCAGCCTGCGCCGCCTCGTAGTTGCCCGAGGAAAGGTCTTGGGTGAGCGCATCCGCCTGTGCCAAGGCCTGGGATGCCTGACCCTTCACGGTGCGCGCGGAGTCATACAGCTTGCTTCCATAAGCGTAAGCGGTGCCTGCACAAACGGCTATGACCGCCACTGCCACCAGAAACGCAATAAGGCATCCCCGCAGCACTGAACGACGGCTGCCGGTGCCACTGCGGTGATGGTGATGGCGCCGATGATGGCGCGACCGCTTGGTACGTGCGGCTTTTCCTTTGTCAGGGGCGTAGAAGTACTTGCGGGAGGAGCGTACGTCCTGCGCCTCTACATGCACGCCTTCGTCAATGACGTCGTTGATGATGCCCGTATCGTCAGCTGATGCCGACACGCGAGTAGCGGGCAGCTCCTCGCCCTTCATATGACTGGCCATGTGTGCTTGCCTTTCGTTCTCTTGCTTGGTATGCGACGACGGTGGCTCGCTGTTGCCTATCCAATAAGCAGGTGCTCGTACTTGTGGTACGCCTTTGCGAAGTAGTCATAGTGAACCACGCGGTGCGCATCGCTGGCCAGATACGTCACCAGGCCATCTTTCAGCATCTTCACGGCTGGCCTGCGCTCGGCGCCAAACCTGCCGCCCGCAATGAAGTCAGTGGAGCACTGCAGCTTGCAGCCCATGCGTACCAGCTCGTCCGCCAAGTCAGGATTTCGCTGAATGGCCGAATAGCGCTCTGGGTGCGCGATGATTACCTCGTAGCCCATGCCCTGCAGCTGGAAGATAGTGCGCTCGTAGTCGTCATAGCGTGACGATCGCGCTCCCACCGAAAGCTCGAGCAAGAACTCGTTGGAATTGTCGAAGTGAAGCACCTCGGCCCACTCTATGCCCAGCTCCATCAGCTTGTGGTAGTTGACCTCAAAGCCCATCTGCAGCGGGAAGCCGTCAGCCGCATCCTCCAGCGCATAAAACGCCTGCCACATGGCCTCGAAGTCAAAGTAAGGGTCGCGGCAATGCGGCGTGCACGTGATGGACGTGATACCCGCCGCCTTGGCCGCGTTCAGCATTGCAAGCGACTCGTTGAGGCCCCGCGCGCCGTCATCCACACCGGGAAGGATGTGACAATGAAGGTCGCGCATGGGATACCTCTTTCGCTCTCGATTTACTCGTCTTCGTCAACCACCAGCGGGATGTGGGCGGCATTCACGTGACGCGAACGCATTGCCGCAGAAAGGAACTCGCTGGTCTCATCCGGGCTAGTTGACGTGGAGGCCACTGCAGGTGTCGGCTCTGGCGCAGACACCGCTGCTGCCGGCGCTTCGGCTGCCGCCTCTGAATGACGCACCGGACGCTGCGGCAGGGAGACCTTCGAGGCAACCTGCTTCACGGCTTGGATGGCGTCGATGGTGGGCGCGTCCTCGTCCTTGTGGCCTTCCTTCGAGTAGTAGTACTCGTAGTAGTACTCAGAGCTGCGGCGCTCGCAGTAGTTCATGACCACGCCGGCCAGATTGCAGCCAGACTTCTTCAGCTGCTCGGCCGCGGCAGCCACCTCGGCCTTCTTGGTGAAGCCCTCGCGCACCACCATGAAGACCGCGTCCGCCTTGGTGCCCAGCACTGCCGCGTCAACAAAGGTGCCCACAGGCGGCGTGTCAAAGACCACGTAGTCGAAGGTCTTGGTGGCAATCTCGATCAGGCGGCTGAAGCGGTGCGAGTTCAGCAGGTCGGACGGGTTGGGAATGTGCGGCTCGGCGTCCAAGAAGTACAGGTTGGGCGTCTCGGTTGCCATGGCGGCCTGCGTCAGGGGCACCTCACCAGAGACCACGGCGTACAGGCCGTACTGCGCGTGCACACCCAGCGCGTTTGCCATGGAGCGGCGGCGCATGTCGCACTCAACCAGAAGCACGGTGCGGCCCGACGTGGCGATGGCCGACGCCAGGTTGGCCGCCACGAAGGTCTTGCCCTCGTTGGGCACGGCCGAGGTGATGACGATGGTGCGGACGGGGTCGTCCACGCTCATGAAGCGGATGTTTGCAAGCAGGGTCTTTGCGGCGTTGACCACACCGCTGAGCTCGTCAGACTTGCCGCTCTTTCCACCAAACAGCGCCATGGGTTAGCTCCTCTCCAACGCGGGGAAGTGGCCCACCACAGGCACGCCCACCAGCTCTTCAACGTCCTGGCCACTGCGGATGCGCGTGTCCAGCATGTCCTGAATAACCACGATGGCCACAGCGGCAAAGAGGCCCGCCATGAAGCCCACCGCCGTGTACAGCGTGCGACGCGGGCCCGACGGCGCCATGGGGGTCTTGGCGGAGTCAATGACGTTGACGGCCTCGATCTGCATGATCTCGGATGCCACGCGCGACGTGTCCTCTACCAGCGCGTTTGCCACCTCTGCGGCGTTGCGCGGGTCATGGCCCGTAACCGCCAGCGTAATGACGCGCGTCGTGGTGGAGCTGGTAACGGAAAGGTCGTACGCACCCAGGCTGTCAAGGCCAAACTGCGAGGCCACGTCATTCTTGACGCGGTCGGAGCGCAGGATGGTAGCAACGTCGTTGGTGAGCATCTGGCCAGCCGACAGGTCGGACTGGGTGAGCATCGTCTGCGACTCTTCGTTTTTGGAGAGCACGTACATGGTGGTGGTTGCGGTGTACTCGTTGGGCAGGAACATGCTTCCTGTGGCCACGACCGCGGCTGTTGCCAGGGGCAACGCGATGACCAGCACCAAGTGCTTGCGCAGGAGCCCCAGCAGTTCAAAGAGCGTCAAGCTAAAACCTCCCGTAACGTCATATCTAAAGACACGTAATGCCCCGCACGGGGCGGGGCATTACCAGGCGTAAACTAGTCCTCGTCGAGCTGCTCGGCCACCTCGTCGGAGACCGACATGGTGGTGTAGACGTTCTGCACGTCCTCGAGCTCCTCGAGGCGGTCGACCAGGCGCTGGACCTTCTTGGCGTCAGCAAGGCCAAGCTCGGTGGGGGTGGTGGGGACGCGGGTCAGCTCGGAACCCTTCACCTCGATGCCCTGCTCCTCGAGCGCCTTGTGCACGGCCTGCATGTTGTCATAGGCCGTCCAGACGATCCACTCGTCGCCGGCGTCCTCGTAGTCGTCGCCGCCAGCCTCGGCAACGGCGAGCATGAACTCGTCCTCGTCGGTGGCGTTGTCGCGGTCAGCGACCTTCTTGTCGTCGGACTTGATGACCTTGTCGACGGCGATGGTGCCCTTGCGCTCGAACTGGAACGCCACGGAGCCGCTGGTGCCCAGGTTGCCGCCCGCGTGGGTGAACGCGGAGCGCACGTCTGCGGCGGTGCGGTTCTTGTTGTCGGTCAGGCACTCAACGTACACGGCGACGCCTGCGGGGCCGTAGCCCTCGTAGGTGATCTCGGAGTAGACGGCGGCATCGGCGCCGGAGCCAAAGGCCTTGTCAATGGCGGCCTTGATCTTGGCGTTGGGCATCGAGACCATGCGAGCGCGCTGAACGGCAGCGGCGAGCGTGGCGTTGTTGTCCGGGTTGGGGTCTCCGCCGAGCTTGGCGGCGACGGTGATGTTGCGCGAGAGCTTGGAGAAGAGCGACGAACGCTTTGCGTCGATCGCGGCCTTCTTGTGCTTAGTGGTAGCCCACTTAGAGTGTCCGGACATATGGGTCTCCTTTGCATATTGGCTAAAACGCACTGATGGTACGCGATGTTGCAAGGTTTTCGCAAGAGTTATGGAGCAATCCCCGTGCGATACACATGATGTTGTGGGTGCACCGCCAGCGCAACCGGACATTTCGGGCCTCCGTTTGGACCGGAACCGCTGGCCCCCAGCGCAACCGGACGTTTCCGCAGCCGGTTTGGACCGGAACCGCTGGGGAATTGTGGCCAAACTATGCTGATTGCACATGACGTAATCCGCCCGAGCACGCTCAGCCAGAAACATCTCACCTACCTCTTCCAGCACTTCCTCCCTCTCCCCCACTGCTAGACCAGCTTTCCGCCACATATCTGCAAACGGATGCAAGCTATCGGCAAGCCTGCATGAGTACCGTCGCATGAAACAAAGGGGGTACTATGCGCAGCTCAACACAAGGCGTCATCGACAAGCTCGTCACCCAGGCGGAGCGGGATCGGTACTGCATTACCTGCCCAGATGGGCCACTCAGAAGAGAGCTTTCTCGGCTGCTTCATCAAGGAGAGCTCCTTTCTCCTTGGCGCGGGATGTTCGCAAGTCCCGAGCTCTGGAATCAGCTCAAGCCCACAGAGCAAAGTCGCCGCATTGTGCGGACGCTCGCCCAAAAGCACCCAAAGTGGACGTTCTGCCAGCTCACCGCTGCGCTGATGCATGGTCTTGAGGTTGGCTATCAGGATCTTCAGCCGCTGCATGTTGCCATTGGCAATAACTGCTGGACCAAGAGCACCGCCAAGATACAGCGCCACATGATGGGTGACGTGCAGACCTGTGAGGCAGACGGCGTGCGCGTAACGGAATTCAAGCAAACGGTGCTGGACTGCCTCATCGAGCTCGACTTCAAGCGCGGGCTCGCCATCGCAGACTCTGCCCTGCGCGTTGGCGGCATAAAAAGGGCGGATCTCATCACATATATCAAGTCGCACAGGGATGTGCCTGGCTGGGAGCGTGCGCTCGACGCAGCGTCTTGGGCAAGTCCTCTGGCTGCCAATGGCGGGGAGTCTGTGGCGCGGGCAACCATCATTGAGCAGGGGTTTATGGTGCCTGAGCTGCAGATTGCGGTGCCCAATCTCATCGAAGGAGGCGAGCCCTACTACGCGGACTTCATGTGGAACCTGCCCGATGGTACGCGCGTAGCCGGCGAGCTTGATGGGCTGGACAAATACATCGACCCGAAGATGACGGGCGGAAAGAGCGTCGCGCGCGTGATGTCGGACGAGCGACGACGAGAGTCTCGGCTGGGGGCTGCCAATCTGCGCGTGATGCGATTCTCGTACGCCGAGGTAGAGGACGCCGAGAAGTTCTCGAGAATACTAGGCGCGTACGGAATTCCGCGTGGTCCGGCGAGGCCTCGAGGCAGAGCCCGCTGAAGTAAAAAGCTGGCCACCCAGCGCAACCGGACGTTTCTCGGCCTTGTTTGGTCCGGTTGCGCTGGTGGCCAGCGGTTCCGGTCCAA
>DJXA01000163.1:8559-19667 GCA_002449555.1 Atopobiaceae bacterium UBA7016
AACGGCCCCGAAAACGTCCGGTTGCGCTGGTGAGGCCTTGGAGCTACTTCTTCCGCTTCTCCAACACCTCAGCGGCGTCCTTGAAGAAGGCCCAGATCATGATGATCATGATGATGCCAATGGGGAACGCGGAGATGATGCTCACGGACTGGATGTTGTTCATCGAGCTCTCGGAGAACACCAGAGCGATCGGCAGCACAATCAGCAGGATGCACCACAGCAGCTGGATGGGCATGCTGGGCTTCTCGTCGTCGCCCAGCTCCTTGTAGCTGTAGCACGCGGCCGTGAACGCGATGGAGTCAAACGACGTCGCGTAGAACGCGATCATGGTCACCATCAGCCACGCAAGCATGAGCGTGGGCACCGGCATGGTATCGATGATCGCCAGAATCAGCCCGTACAGGTCGCCCGTGCTCTCGTACATGGCGATGAAGTCAGCCGCGCCGGACGCCTGCAGGCCCAGGCCGTAGTTGCCCAGCACGATGAAGCTCACCAGCGTGGAGCCCACGCCAAACACGAAGCCGCCCAGCACGGTCTGGCGAATGGTGCGCCCGCGCGAAATGGAGCCGATGAAGAACGGCGCCGCGATGCACCACACCATCCAGTACGCCCAGTAGTAGATGGTCCAGTCCTGCGCAAAGTTGCTGGTGCGCATCGGGTCGGTGAACGTGGACAGGCCGACAAACTCCTGGATCATGGTGCCCAGCGACTGCAGGCCGTTCTCAAGGATGAAGCGGGTCTGTCCGCCGGCCAAAAGCACGAAGCCTAGGAAGCCGAAGAACAGGTAGATGCACGCCTTGGCCAGAAGGCCGATGCCCTTGAAGCCGTGCAGCACCGCGTAGGTGTAGACCACGCAGGTGATGAGCATGATGACGATGGACACGGCCGTGCGCGAAATCTGCAGGCCGAAGAGGCGAATGGCCACGCCAGCCAAAAGCGGCGTTGCCACAGAGAACGTGGTGGCGGTGCCTGCGAGCAGGGCAAACAGCGCGAAGAGGTCGATCACGCGTCCCGCGAGGCCGTCGGCCGCGGCGCCGATGACGGGGCGGCAGGCCTCGGAGTAGCGCTGACGGCCGCGCTTGCGCACGTGCAGCATGAAGCCAAACGCCACGGCCAGCACCAGATAGAACGCCCAAGGGATGAAGCTCCAGTGGAAAAGCGGGAACACGCCTGCCCACTCAAGCACCGAGCCCAGCTCGGCCATGTGCGGGTTGGTGGCGTACATCGCCCACTCGGCGAACGAGTAGAAGAGGATGTCGGCGGCCAGACCGCACGTGAACATCATGGAGCCCCACTCGAAGAACGAGTACTGCGGCTTCTCGCCCTCGTCGCCTAGCACGATGTCACCGTACTTGGAGAGCGCCAGGTAGAGCGCCACGCACAGCACGCCCAGGCCCAGGACGAGGTAGTACGAGCCCAGCGTGTCGCCAAAGAAGAAGCGCACCTGGGCGATGACGTCATTCGACGCCGCGGGGAACGCGAACAGCAGGCCCGCCAGGCCCATGATCAGCGCGAACGGGACAAGCGTCACCATCCAGTCGATGCGGTTCTTGTCCACCTTTTCCACTGCCTTCATAGCAGCCCCTTTCCGTTTATGCCAGCGACGGCGCAGCCTGCGTCAGGCTGCCCGTCTCATACCGGTACTGATACTGCTTCCCGCCGCACGCAAACGCGAAGCCCACCGCGGCGGCGGTCGCGTCCTTCAGCGGGGCGACGTGCGAAATATCGGCCTGCGCCACGCCCAGCTGGCCCGCCACGGCCGCCAAGAGCGGCGAGCGGGCGTCTGTCACGTAGCTGGCGTCAAACTCGCGCAGGTCATCCAGAGTGTCGAACTCGTTGATGACGCCCGGCTCGTAGCGCCGGATGCGCATCTTGAGCTCGTCCAGATGCTCCATGTAGATGCTCTCCCAGAGCTTGCCCGCGGTCTGGGGCAGGTCGTACTCGCGCTCGAGGATGGCGAGGAAGCCACGCGTAAAGGTCTCGTCCCAGAAGACGTGGCCCAGCATGTACCACGCGTCGCGTCCGCCCACGGTTACAGAATTGATGAACCCGTCGGAGTCTTCCGTCATGCACCACTCCGCCGTCGGGCCGTCCGCGTACTGCGCGGCGTAGTACGCGCCGTCGACCTCGGCCGTGAACGGGTTGGCCGTGAAGTAGTTGTCCGCCGAGCACAGGTAGCTGTTGCGCAGCACGTCGCGCGCCACCCAGATGCTGGAGTTGTTGTTGCGCGTCAGGTAGCTGGGGTTATGCAGCAGATGCACGCCAAGCTTACCCGGCAGGTAGTCAAACTGCTCGGCCTTGTAGCCGGTGACGATGTACACCTCGCCCACGCCGGCCTCCAGCAGCTGGCGAATCTGGCGCTCGATGAGCACCTCGCCGCGCACCACGGTGAGGCCCTTGTGGCGCTCGTACGAGAGCGGGGCAAAGCGGCTGGACGTGCCCGCCGCCATGATGACCGCGTTGTCCACTAGCATGCGGCGTCTCCCTCGCCGGCCTCGGCCGCAGCCGCGTCCATCAGCTCGTGCGCGTAGCGGTAGAAGTCCTTGCCGTAGCGGTACTGCGCCAGGCTGTACTCGCCAAACTCCACGCCCAGGTTGCGCTTGTACTCGCACCAGTTGGACCAGAGCAGGCCGCACATGGCCACGTAGCAGTAGATCTTCGCTCGCGTGGCCGTGGGGCAGCCGCCCTCGTCGGCAAAGTAGATGTCGATGAGGTGGTCGATCTGCGCGCGGTCGTACATCGAATAGATGGAGAACATGGCGATGTCCACGTGCGGATCCTGCATGCCGGAGTACTCCCAGTCCGTCAGCTGCAGGGCCTCGCCCGCGGCCGTCGGGTGGAAGAGGAAGTTGTCGGGCACGGCGTCGATGTGCGTGAGGCACCAGTCGTGCGGCTGCGCGTCAACGTAGCTGGCCAGCGAGAACACGTTGGCCTTGGTCTCGGCGTAGTCGCGGTACTCGCTGGGCGCGCCGTTCCACAGGCTCTCGTAGAACTCGGTACGCTCAAAGATGTCGAAGGTGTAGGGCGACTCAAGGCGCATGCGGTGGAAGCTCTTCAGCTTCTCCATGCAGCACGTGAGGTCGGCGTCGTCCTCGCAGTCGCAGACGCGCACGCCCTCAAGGTAGCGCGTGATCTTGTAGCCGGTCGCGGGGTCGAGGAAGACCGGGTCGTCGCAGAGGCCCTTGCCAGCGATGGCGGCGTAGGTGGCCGCCTCCTGCTGGCGGTCGATAAGCTGGTCGGTGCCCTCGCCCGGGATGCGCATGATGTACTGCGCGCCCTTGCAGGTGAAGATGAACGAGCGGTTGGTCATGCCCTTCTTCAGCACCGCGATGTCGGTGATGTCGGTGGTCTCGCAGCCGAAGACGTCGGCGATGGTGCTGAGCGCGTCGCTCTTCAGCTGGTTGGAGTCGCTGTCAAGCTCGCGCAGCTGCTCGTAGGTGTCAATCTCGAAGACGCTCATGGAGGGGACCACTTTGGCGGGGATGCGCATGATCTCGCCGCGGTAGAGCGCCTCCTCCCAGAAGTCGCTGTCGTGCTGCGGGTTGCTCGCCATGGCGCGCAGGCTGGCACGCAGCAGCGCCGCGTCGTCTTCCAGCAGGTAGGCGATGCCCACCATGGAGTTTCCGGCCGCGTCGCCGTGGACGCGCACGAGCTGGCCCTTGCGGTTGACGCGCACGGCGCTGTCGTCGTCCACCAGGTCGCTCACCATGTACCAGCTGCGCAGCTCGTGGGCGCTGAACGGGTTGGACTCGCACCAGATGTCGGACGGGATGATGTAGCTGTTTGAGATGCGGTCGGCCACCAGCGCGAGCGACGTCAGGTTGTTCTTGCCGGCGTAGTCCGGGTTGACCTTCAGGCGCACGCCGTACTTGTCGACGAGGTAGTCGAAGCTGCCCTTCATAAAGCCGACGACCACGGTGATGTCGGTGATGCCCACCTCGTGGAGCTGCGTGATGAGGCGCTCGATAAGGGGCTCGCCGTGGACCTCGAGCAGGCCCTTGGGCTGCAGCACGTTGATGGGGACCATGCGGACGCCGAAGCCGGCGGCCAGGATGATGGCGCTCTTGGGGGCGCAGCGGCTGAACTCCTCGGTGGCGAGGCTGGTCATGGCGACGTCGTCGGTAAGGTAGCCCGCGTCGGTGAGAGACTTGATGACCTTGTTGACCACGCCGAGCGAGTGGCCGGACGCCTTTGAGAGGACGCGCTGGTTGATGAAGGGCTCTTCGTGGAGCTTCTGCAGGATGTCCGCTTCTTGGATGTTCATGAACATCTCCCTTAACCCGTTTTGTGAACAACGGGATTATAGGGCGATGCTCGGCGCGTGGGAAGAGATGTAGCTACTTGTTACAAACTCCACGAACAACAACCGCGCCACGAGGGTCCGACCCTCGTGGCGCGCTGGTTCACTTGCTGATGTAGACCAAAGGGCCCTCCCAATGTCAACATTCGCAACTAGGGGGTTAGGACTTGAGGAGCTCCACCGTGCGGGCGATGCCTTCCTCGAAGGTGTACATCGGCGCCCAGCCCAGCTCGCGCAGGCGCGTGCCGTCCATCAGCGCCTTCGTAGCCGTGGAGTACCCCGCGCGCTCCACCGCGTCGGGAAGCTCGAAGACCACGTCGCCACCGCCCGCGCGGGCGATCTTCCCGGCGAGGTCGCGCAGCATGATGTCGCCCGAGGGGTCGGCCACGTTGTACGCCAGTCCGGCCTCGCCGCGCGTCAGCACCCACAGCAGGCCCGCCACGGCGTCGGCCACGTACAGGTACGAGAACTCCTGCGTGCCCTCGCTCTTCAGCACCACGTTCTCCCCCGCCACGGCCTTGTGCAGGAACTGCGAGAGCGCCTTAGTGTCGGACGGCAGCAGCGTGGGGCCGTAGATGCGCGGCAGACGCGGCACCCACACGCGAGCCCCGCGCTCGGCGGCGTACGCCTGGCAGAGCGCCTCGCCCAGGCGCTTTGACTCCGGGTAGCCCGCGCGCAGCGTGTTGCAGTCGATGTATCCGCAGTACGACTCGTCGAAGCGGTCCACGTCGCCGCGGTTCTGGCCGTACACCTCAACCGACGAGGCGAACACGAACGAGGCGCCGTCGGCCGCGCAGTCCAGCGCGTAGTCCAGCAGGTTCTGCAGGCCCGTCACATTGCTCGTGATGGTGCCGATGGGCTGGGTGGCGTAGGCGCGCGGGTGCGTGGTGCTGGCCAGGTGGAAGAACACGTCGGCCCCGGCCTTGGGGCGCGCGCCCGGCACGGAGATGTCCAGCTCTTCGAAGGTGAAGCGCGGGTCGTCGAAGTACGGCAGGCGCTCGCGGGCCTTGGCCTCGTTGCGGCCCAGTGCCAAGACGAGCACGTCGAGCCCGTCCTCGCGCGCCTTGCGCATCAGCACGTCCACGAGGAACGTGCCCACCATGCCCGTGGCGCCCGAGATGGCAACGGTGGAGCCGTCGAGCGCGGACCAGTCAACGCCGCACGCCGCGACGCGCGCAAGGTCCTCCTGGTACAGCGGGTGGTCAAGTCGGTTCATAGCCTTCCCTTTCAACGTTCGCGCAATTTCGGAGTCAGGGACCTAAATTGCGCGAAACGCAATTTAGGTCCCTGACTCCGAAATTGCGCGAGCTTACGGTGGTTACTTCAGCCAGGTGTCCTCGTCCTGCTTGAGGTAGGCCTTGAACATCTCGAGGTCGTCCTTGGTGGTGAGCTTGATGTTCTTGTCCGAGCCGGCGGCGAAGTACAGGCGGTGGCCCAGCTCAACCATCATGGTGTTGGTGTAGTGGCTGCCGTAGATGCCGACCTCCCTCTCGAAGGCCTCGTGGTAGGCGCCGTCCAGCAGGTCGAAGCGGTAGGCCTGCGGCGTGGACACGCGGCGCAGGGTCTCGCGCGGGATGAACTGCGTGGTGGTGGCGGGGTCGGCCTCGTCAACCACGAAGATCTGCTCGTTGTACGGCAGCGACGTCACGGCGTTGCCCCTCTCGGCGGCAACGCGCACCACGTCGGCCAGCACCTCGGGCGCCACCAGCGGGCGGATGCCGTCGTGGATGATGGCCAGGTCGTCGGGGGCGGCCACGCCCTCCAGCGCGTACACGCCGTTCCTGATGGACTCCTGGCCCGTGGACCCGCCGCTCACCACCTGCGTGAGCTTGGAGATGCCGAACTGCTTGGCGTAGGCCCACACCACGTCGTGCCAGCCGTCGATGCACACCACCACGATGTCGTCCACGTCGGGGTGGCGCTGGAAGCTCTCCAGCGTGTAGATGAGCACGGGCTTGTCGTAGACGTTGATGAACTGCTTGGGGATGTCCTGCCCCATGCGGGAGCCGGAGCCGCCGGCGATGATGATGGCGTGAGTGCGCATAGCAATGCCTTTCTGTTGACACGTGGGAGTAATCGTACCACGCAGCGCCGCGTAAACTCCTCAAAAGCGCGGCATCCCGGGCCACACGGCCCGTTCCATCCGGCCTGCAGCAAAAAGCCTACTGAATGGAATCGATCCTGAAGAGCCTCATGTCCCCTTCCGAGAGCACGACCGTGAACCCCGGCGTATCGTCACGGATGGCGTTAAGGCCCTCCCAATGCTCGGGCCCCGTGTTGTAGCGCTCGTTAACGTACTGCACGAGCCACGGACGATCTTCCACCGTGCCACCCTGGTCGAGCTGCATGAAGTATCGCGCGCCCGTGTTCTCCACGGCCTCCTGCACCTCGGGATCGGTTGCATAGTTCACCAACCGCGTGCGTATGAGCTCGCCCTCTTTGGTGGTGCCCCGCGGCCGGCACGAGCGGAAGTACATGTTCAGGCCGTTGAAGCCATATGCAAAGACGCTGCCGTCGTGCGGCATGTTCAAGACGAGTTCTCCCTCGGGCACCGTCTGGGCAACCTTGTCCACGAAGGCGCGCTCCACATGGCTGTAAATCTGCTCCTCGTCGGGAGTAAACATGGCGTGGAGCTCGTCCCTGATGCTCCCGATGCCCGTATTGACCTTCCCGTCGCCCCACGGCACCGGAATCCAGGGTGTGAAATTCACAAAGAGGAAGAGCGCGCCCAGCACCGCAATGACCACGTAGTCCCGCACCGGCGAGGCCACCATTCTCTGCATGCCTCGACGGTTGGACAGCCGGTCAAGCACATCGCAGATCCACGTTACGCACGTATCCGCTCCGATGCTGGTAACCGGCACCAAAAACATGCACATGTTTGCCGTGACGCGGCGTACGTCAGCATACCAGAAGCCTCCGAGGATGTTTTTCAGCATGCTCTCGGACGAACGGATGGCGACATAGGCGAGCGCCATCTCGACAATGGGCACCAGAATCCACCACAGCTTCTTGCGCAGACACACCAGCCCGCCAACCACCGTGAGCACGGCAAGGGCATACATGGGATGCCGCGCGATGGACAGGGCCTGGGTTGCGATGGTCCACACGGCGTGCTTGACGCTGGAGTTGACGCTCCTGCCAAAGAAGACCACGTTGTGTAGCGCCGGCAGAAACATGCAGTACGCCCAGATGGCAACGACGATGGCCACCACGCCAAGTACCGCCACAACCTGCGCCGCTCGCTTGCTCCCAAAGAGCGTCAGATTGGACTCGCCGACGGCGTGATAGACATACGAGCACATGAACGCGCCTAGGTACAAGAGCGCCGTGAACAGCGTGTTGGGGTGCGCGACGGCAAGAGCGATAACCGACAACACGCCAAAGAGCACAAACGAGACGGGCTTCTTCAGCACCAAGCGGGAGGTGAGGTACAGCATGAAGACGGCCAGGGTGGAAGGCAGCAGCGCCTGCCCGTACAGGTTGGCCACGTAGGGCCCGTACAGGAAGAACGCCCAGGGAAACGCCGCGTACGACACGCAGATGACCGACCCGGCCGCAATGACGCGGCGCTCGCCGGGGAGCAGCGCCTTCATCATGAGGAACATACCGCTGGGATAGACAAAGCCGATAAGCACGGCGTCGAGCGCGTTGGCCACGATGAGCGGGCTGATGCTGGTAAGGCTGGCGACCGTCACGACCGCGTCGTGCCATGCCGCGGGATAGAAACCGCCGTGGCTCTCGTACGCAATCTGGTTGGGCAGGGACGCCGCGTACGAGTCGACCTCAAGCGTGGACCAGTTGCCAGTGTCCATAAACGCCCTCAGCGTATTGATGTGGGTCGTGTTGTCCCAGCGGCAGTAGAAGGCATCGGCCGTCCCCAGGTTAGACACCACCATATACCAGGCTACGCCTATGCCAAACAGCACGTAGGCGGCCAAAACCAGCCACTCAAACGAGAACGTGCGCGACCCGATGCGCACGGTCGAGCAATCACTCACGTCCAGCACGCAGCCGCGCGTGGCAGGCGCCGTCGATCCGCCTTCCGCCGCAGCCCGCGTCGAGCGCGCGAGCACGGCCCGCGAGACGCCAAACACGGCCAGGCAAGCCAGCAGGGTCAAGCCCACAATCAGAAGCCCGTTGCAGGCGATGCTCAACTTGGAGAACACGATAGGTAGCACGACAAGGAACGAGGCGCTGATCACCGGCGCACTCGTGGCGGAGATAATCCGCGAGAAGCGCATGCCGCGGCAGAAGAAGTACCCAGGGATGTACAGCACGGCGAGCATGGCCACCATTGCCGCGGCAAGCAGTACCCACTGGTTCATCAAGCGCCATCCCCTCTCTCACGGTCGGTAGTCTGGTCAAGCGCCCGGCCAGACGTGAGGCATTATACGTGAGCCCTTCTACGTGCCCAAAACCGCAGGCTGCATGCATGCGAAAACCAGAGGGTACCGAATCGCCAAAACGCCACGCATGTGTTGTCCTGCGGGGTACTCCCAAATGATGCAGAGCCGCTCCTGTATGGGGCTACAATACTGATACCTGCGGACGAGCATTTTTGAGGCAACATGTGGAGTGAGTTCTTTTTGGGAGTCGCCTTTGCGGCCGCCATCCTCTATCTTCCGGGATATCTCTTTTGGCGCTCCGCGAGCTTCTCCCCTGTCATGTCCCTGTGTTGCGCGCCGCTCTTTGGCGTATGCGCCTACGCCGCGCTGCCCATTGCCTACTACGAGCTGGGCGTGCCGTGCAACCCTGTCAGCATCCTTGGGCCGGCGCTTGCCCTCTCCGTTGTAGCCTACGCGCTACGGCGACTACGCCCGCATGACGATGCGCCGCAGCTGAAGCCACAGCCACAAGAGCCGGTGCGGCTTGGCCCCGTCTCCATCCCCTTCGATGTGGTGGCCCTCATCCTGTATGTATGCTTCGCCGCATGGGTCTGTTACGTTGTGCTGGTCAGAAGCCTGCCCACGCCCGATGCGTTCGCAAACCGCTACGACAACCAGACACATCTCAACCTCACGAGAGCCTTCATAGACTCTGGCAAATGGTCAACACTTCATGCGAGCCAGTGGCTTGCCTCGCCCGCCCACGAGGTTCCCGTCTCGGGAGACGGCTCCTTCTATCCCAGCGCTTGGCACTGTGTCACGGCGCTTATCTGCGGCGCCACGGGACTTACCGTGCCCGCCGGCGTCAATGCGCTGCTCGTCGTGGTGCAGACGCTCGTGTTTCCCCTCAGCGAGCTTGCCTTCTTGCGCGCCCTGTTTCCTCGGGACCGGCGGGCCGTTCTGCTTGGCGCCATCGCCGCTTCCGCCTTCTCCAACTGGCCCTGGCATATCGTGGTGATGGGGCCACTGTTCCCCAACATCCTTGGCCTGTCCCTCCTGTTCGCTGCTTTAGGGGCGGTCGTCATCTTTGTGGATGAAGCCCTCGTACGAAAGATGCCGCTCTCTTTAATGGCCCTCAGCGCGGTATCGTTTCTCGCTACCGCAATCGCCCACCCCAACACCGTGTTCACGGCCTATGTCTTCCTCGTCTTCTATGGAGCAACCGTCGTGGACCGCGCTGTGCAGGCCTCGAAGATCACACGACCGGCACTCCGCACCGCGGCGCGTGTGGGTGCCCTTGCCCTATACACCGCCGCCATCGTCGCCGTCTGGTACGCCATCTACCACGTCCCCGCGTTAAGCGGTGTCGTCAACTACGGAACACCGGAGGCGTCGAGCCCTCTCAAGGCCATCGCGTCAATCCTCGCCTTCCGCTTCTACTTCTCCCGCACGCAGATCGGCATGTCGATCGCCTGTCTCTGTGGCTTCGTCGTACTCATGCGGCGTCCGGACCGGTGGCGCGTACTGTGCCCCGCCCTCTTCTTTGCGCTGGCCTTTGTCGCAATAAGAAGCGGCTGGGGGCCCATCAAGTACTGGACGGCCGCCCTTTGGTATACCGACCGCCGCAGGCTCGCCGTCAACCTCACGATTTTTGCCATGCCTATCGCGAGCCTGGGCTTGGCATACCTCGCGGGGCTAACCAGAGAGGCGCTTCCCACGTCCGCAAAGCATGCCAAGCGGCACGTCGCACCGGCTGAGCAGCCCAATGCCACGCGACCAGCAACCGTCCTTGGGTGCGCGCTCGTTGCCTGCATCATGGTCGCCAGCTTTTGTCCCACCTTCACGCTCCCCTTGGGCGACGGCATCACCATCGAGACGCCCCTGGGCAATGCCGCGCGCAAGGTGGCGCAGCGCTACGCGGCCACAAACAGCCGCGTGTATGGCGCCGACGAGATGGCGTTTGTCGACAAGGTCATCCAGACGATTCCCAAAAACGCGCTGGTCATCAACTGTCCGGGAGATGGCTCGAGCTGGGCCTATGGCGCGCAGGGGCTCAACACCATGTATCGCAACATCAACGAGGATTTCAGCGCGCCCGAGTCGACCGCCGTGATGGAGAGGCTCTCCAGCTATGCCACCGACAAAGACGTCCAGAGCGCGGTGCGTCATACTGGCGCGCAGTACGTTCTGCTTCTTGACAAGGGCGTCCCGTACGAGGACGGCTATTGGCTGAGCCAGTACACCGATTGGCGCTACGAGATGTGGGCAGGCGTAGGCAGCGTCGACGACAACACCCCCGGCTTTGAGGTTGTCCTCGCCGAGGGTGATGAGATGCGTTTGTATAGGATTGCGGACGTGGCCTAGCCTGTGTATGGGGGTTTAACTCCTATCCGCAGCTACTGCCCCCGCCTCGCGTACTTGGCCTCGGTGGCCTCCTTGGCGGGGCGCCACCAGTCCTCGTTGTCGCGGTACCAGGCGAT
>DJXA01000163.1:19750-37233 GCA_002449555.1 Atopobiaceae bacterium UBA7016
CGCGGTACCAGGCGATGGTGGCCGCCAGGCCCTCGGCGAAGTCGGTGTGCTCGGGCGCCCAGCCCAGCTCGCGGCGGAGCTTGGAGCTGTCGATGGCGTAGCGGCGGTCGTGGCCGGGGCGGTCGCGCACCCAGTCGAAGGCGTCCGGCGCCTCGCCCATCGCGCGCAGGATGTCGCGCATCACGGTGATGTTGTCGCGCTCGCCGTCGGCGCCGACGAGGTAGGTCTCGCCGGGGACGCCGCGGGTGAGGATCGCCCACACGGCCGAGCTGTGGTCCGAGGTGTGGATCCAGTCGCGGACGTTGCGCCCGTCGCCGTAGAGCTTGGGGCGGATGCCGCACAGGACGTTCGTGACCTGCCTGGGGATGAACTTCTCCACGTGCTGGTAGGGGCCGTAGTTGTTGGAGCAGTTGGAGATGGTGACCTCCACGCCGTAGGTGCGGTGCCAGGCGCGGACGAGCATGTCGCTCGCGGCCTTGGTAGAGCTGTACGGAGAGCTCGGCCGGTACGGCGTCTCCTCCGTGAAGCGCACCGGGTCGTCCAGCGCGAGGTCGCCGTAGACCTCGTCGGTGGACACGTGGTGCATCCTCCTGCCGTACCTGCGGCACGCCTCCAGCAGGCAGTACGTCCCGCGGACGTTGGTCTCCACGAAGGGGCTCGGGTCGGCGATGGAGTTGTCGTTGTGGCTCTCGGCCGCGAAGTGCACGACCGCGTCGTGCGCGGGCACGAGCTCGGCCAGCAGCGCCTCGTCGCAGATGTCCCCCACCACGAGCTCGGCACCCGTGCCCTCGATGTTGGCCGGGTTGCCGGCGTAGGTGAGCTTGTCCAGCACGGTCACGCGCACCTCGGGGTGGCGCTCGGCCACGTAGTGCACGAAGTTGGACCCGATGAAGCCGCAGCCGCCGGTGACGACGATGCTCTTGGGCTGGAACTCGTTAGTCATAAGGCACAAACCTCTCTCAGAAAGCGAATACCGCCGCCGCGCCTAGTCGCGGACCGGCGTCTCGGGCACCAGCGCGCCCTCGGCCACGGAGCGCAGGTGCGCGCCGTAGTCGCTCTTGCCGTAGTAGTCGGCACGCTCCAGCAGTTCCTCGCGCGTGACCCACCCGTTGATGAACGCGATCTCCTCGGGGATGGACACCGGCAGGTCCTGCGCGCGCTCCACCGTGCGCACGAACTGCGACGCCTCGAAGAGGCTCTCCATCGTCCCCGTGTCCAGCCACGCGAAGCCGCGGCCCAGCGTCATCACGTCCAGGAGGCCGTCCTCCAAGTACATGCGGTTGAGATCCGTTATCTCCAGCTCGCCGCGCGCGGATGGCCTGACCTTGGCCGCGCGGGCCGAGACGCCCGCCGGGTAGAAGTACAGGCCCGTTACGGCGTAGTTGCTGCGAGGGTGCTCGGGCTTCTCCTCCAGCGAGACGGCGTTGTACTGCGCGTCGAACTCCACCACGCCGAAGCGCTCCGGGTCGTCCACGCGGTAGCCGAAGACGGTGGCGCGGCCGCGCTCGGCCGCGTGCGCGGCGTGGCGCAGGCGCTTGGTGAGGCCGGCGCCGTAGAAGATGTTGTCGCCCAGGACCAGCGCGCAGGCGTCGTCGCCGATGAACTCCTCGCCGATGGTGAGCGCCTGGGCCAGGCCGTCGGGGCTCGGCTGCACCGCGTAGGTGAACTCCACGCCGTAGCGCGAGCCGTCGCCCAGCAGGCGCTCGAAGTTGGGCAGGTCGTCGGGGGTGCTGATGAGCAGTATCTCTCTGATGCCCGCCAGCATGAGCGTGGAGAGCGGGTAGTACACCATGGGCTTGTCGTACACCGGCAGCAGCTGCTTGGACGTGACCGTGGTCAGCGGGTACAGCCGCGTGCCCGAGCCACCTGCAAGAATGATGCCTTTCATCACAACCCCTTCCCCATGCTTCTTTCACGCAGATTCAGGTTCCGGGAACATCGTCCCTCGTTGAGTCCGTCCCCATGATAAAGCATCTGCGTCGCGCTTCGCTCCCCTGTTTTGTCTGCTCGTGCCAAGCAATTCACTCGCCGTTTGCCACAAGTTCCTCGTACTTCTTCACCAGGTAATCCACGGTGCGCACGGTGCTCTCTCCGCGGTGCACCCACGCGTCGGCACGCGCGGCGTCGCGGCCTGCCTTCAGACGGTCGTCTGCCAGAACGTCGTCGATGACCTCGCGCATCTTGGGGAACTGGGACTCGTCGAGCGGAATGCCCAGCGTTGGGTACACGCTGAACTTCCAGAGCGGCTTGTCCAGCCACGCCGCGTCGTACACGGCGTTGTCAAACTGTCCCTCGGTATAGATGATGGGCTTGTCGAACACCAGCGCGTAGTCAAAGATCACGCCGGAGAAGTCGGTGATCATGACGTCGGCGCGGTTGAGCACATCAAAGTTGTCGTTGTCAAAGTTCCAGCTCACGTCCCCGCCGTCGGGATAGGCCTTCATCAGCCCGTCGAGCATGTCCGCCTCAGACACCTTGGACTGCGGGTGCGGACGAATGATGACCTCGTAGCCGGTGTTGACCAGGGCGTCGATAATGCGCTTGCCATACACGGAGAGGATGGCGCTCGGCCCCCACGACGGCGCCAGCAGCACCGTGACGCGGTCCTTCTCGGGCGGCTTCAGGCCCTTAAGCCGCTCGGCCATCACGTCGAGGTACGGGCAACCCACCAGCACACACTCCTTCGCCGGAAGGTTGCGCAGGCGCTCGAGCTCGCGCACCTCCTCCACCTGGAAGTCGCCCGAAAGCAGCATCGCGTCGTAGTAATCGATGCCAAACATGCGATATCCGGCGGCGCTTCCCACCGCATGCAGCACGTGCGCATACCAGCGGACGCCCTTGGAGCGCTTCCACTGATAGACGTCAAGGCCCGGCGTGGTAGACAAGCAGATGGTTGCCGACATCATGTTGAGGCGCGCAAAGGCCTTGTTCTCCTCGCCGATAAACTCGCACTTCACGTGCTCGTACGGCACCTCAAGCGCGGGGTCATCCGGCGAGGCAGTCCAATAACGAGCGGGCAGGCCCCTGCGCTCAAACTCGTCGCAGATGGGCTTGAAGAGGTTCCAGTACCGCTTGCTGTCCGAAAAGATGACGTAGGGCAGCTCCTCGGACTCGGCGGCGCCCTTTGCCCCGCCGCCGCTCAACAGAAACTTGATCTTGATGAAGTACTTCTTCAGGAAGAAGTAGCCGGTGCTCAGCAAGCCGATGAGCAGCGTAAAGAGCATGCTGCCGGTACCCGGATCAATATAGTTAGCTCCAGCGTGTAGATGCATGGTCCGTCCTTCTGTCTTAGTCGACGCGCTGCCAGTTATTGGCATCGAAGATGTTGTCGTGCACCGTGTACCAGTTGCCGTCCTCGGTCACGAAGGCCGTTTTGCTCCAGAAATAGCCAGTCTCCCACGTGGAGGAAGTCGTCACCAGCTGCGGATGCGCGGTCTTCTCGCTGTTATTGACAGGATTGCCGGTGAAGGGGTTGACCGGGTTGGCAATGAGCCCAGCCATAGCGATAGTGGGCGTGTCAGCGTTGGTCATGAACTCGTCCGAGGTGGAGAACCCGTGCGCGTTGAAGTCCTTCACCATAAAGAGCGGATTGACGGCCTCAACGTTCATAGCGCCGTCGTCAAAGACCATGTTGGAGAACTGCTCAAACTCGGCACCGTGATCTGCCACGATGATGATGCGTGTGTTGTCGTACACGCCCTGTTCCCTCAGGTAGTCAAACCACTCGCCCAGCCTCAGCAGCGCAGCCATGTTGGCGTGATAGTGCATGAGAAGGCGGTCTGTGCTGACGTCCATCTCCTGCCCGTCCAGCACAAAACGGCTGGGGTCCTCGTAGGCGGTGTTGTCAACGTAGAGGGACGGCGTGTAGTTGGGCATCTGCAGCAGGTCAGGGTTGTGCGTCATGCAGTTGCCCATAATGAACAGGTGGTTGCTCGCACCCTCATCAATAGTTACCAGGTCCTTCAAGCTCGCAACCACGGCGTAGTTCTCAATAAACGCCTCGTCAACCGTATGGTTGACGGCCGTGGAGAAATAGACGCCGCCGTCATAGAGCGGACCCTGCAGAGCAACGGGCACCATCTTGAAGAGGCTATAAAAGCACATGTTGCGCTTGAAGTTTTGCTTGTTGATGGCGGTGTACTCAGAGAAGTATCGGTTGGCGTACGCCCACGTCACGTTGTAGGCATCAACGTTTTGGTAGGAGTCGTACAGCGTGTACTCGTTGGAGTAGTAGTGATATCCAACCAGCGGCGGATTGAACAGCGTAACGTCATAGCCGTTTTGCGAGAAGAGCGCTGGCATTACCTGAAGCGCCTCGTCATGCTTGTCCCTCAGCAGCTTGTCAGAGCGTGCGTTCATGGCCTCAACGGTGTAGTCATAGCCGCCATAGAGCGCAGGCGAGCCGAACACGGTAAAGTGTCCAAACGAAATGGTGTTGGGATAGAAGGTGAAGCCGTCAAGCAGCTCTTTGAGCTCGGGCTTCTCGTTGATGAGGTAGGGCACGTAAGCGCCGATGGCGCGGTCCATGAAGAGGACGACGACGTTCTTGCCTTCGCGCGACAGCGTAATGAGTTTCTTTACGTTGCCGTCCTCGTCATAGAACGTGTCGACATACGAGGCGTCGGCAGCCGCGATCGTAGGCGTGGTCTCCCCCTCTTCCTTTGAGGCGGCTTCCTGAGCCGCCTCCGCTTCTTCCTCGCGCTCGGCCTCTGCCATTACCTCTTGTAGGTTTGCCTGCGTGTCTTTGGCCGCCTGGTTGATGACGCTTAGGTTGGGGAAGGCCATGACGAGCGTGGCAACCATAGCGATGCCCAGCACAGGATTGATGATCTGCCGCTGGTGCTTCCACAGGAGCCAGACGGCCACGGGAATCATCAGCACCAACGCGGTGTTTACCGCTAGCGTTTGCAGCGAATACTGGGGCTCGTTCTCAAAGATGAGGCTGGACGTGATAATGCCCAAGTTCTTTCCAAAGAAGAAATAGTCAACCAGAAAGACCACGGCCAGCACCGTCAGGACAAGAGCGAAGCGTTCGCGCCCGCGGCGCTTTGACAGGTAGAAGAACACGCCCACCCACAGCAGGAAGAACCCGCAGAGCACCGTTGCCACATAGCCCACGTATCGAAGCGGATTTACGAAGTCCATCTCGTTGATGAACTCCTTGGCGGACGACGAGATGAGCGCCGAGGGGATGAGAACGCCGCCCAAGGCAACGATGAGCAGCGTGGCAAGCAGGAAGGTGGGCGTGGGTGACCACGCCTCGGCTTCCTGAGCAAGGTGGGCACCGTTGTTTGCGCCCGCGCCGCGCTTGAACACGATGTTCTTGCACACCGAGAAAATCTGGTTGCAGGTCCAGTACATGACGAGGCCGGAGGGGCTGTCGTAGAGGAGCACCAGGAACACCAGGGCAAGCCCGTAGGCCTGCAGCTTGTCGCGCAGGCCGAGGCCCTTGGTGTAGATGAAGGTGGAGACGCAGTTGAGCAGCGTCATCGCGATGGGCAGCACGTTGACGGCGAAGCCGCCGACGCTGAAGAGCGCGTCGGGCGCGCCGAGGTCGCTGAAGACGAGGAAGGGCGCCCCCTTGAGGATGCTCAGGTTCGAGAGGTAGTTGTACGCCGCCATGAAGATGGGAATCTGGAGCAGGAGCGAGATGGAGCTGTTGAGGGCCTGGATGGGCTTGTAGCCCTGCTGGCGGTAGTAGGTGGTGAGCATCATGTACTGCTCGTCGCCCTTGAAGTGCCTCTTGATGTGGCTGACCCACTTTGACATGGATGCCTGGCGCTGACGCTCCTCCTCCTGCAGGCGGTCCGCCATGCGGTAGAGCGGCAGGCAGAGGAAGTTGACCACTAGGCTCACGCCTATGATGGCGAGACCCGGGTTTGCAATTGCGCGATACAGCAACGCAAAGACGAGCTCAACCAGGTAGATGAGCGGCGTCACGATGAGGTTATAGAGGAATGAGCCGATAGCTCCCATGGTGTTCCTATCTTATTCATCCGAGCTGAAACGGCGTTTTGTTACCTCAGGACCCTGAGAATCGCTTGGGCAAGGCGCTCGTTCTCTTCTTCAGTCCGGATGGCAAGGCGCACAAACTGGCGTCCGTCGCGCACGATCTTCTTTGAGAGGTCTTTGATGAGGATGGAATCCTCCACCAGCAGGCGCTTCGTAAGCTCGGTCGCACTCATGTCACCACAGAGCTCTACCAGCAGGTAGTTTGCCTGGGAGTCGAAGACCCGAAGGCCTGGTATCTCACGAAGGAGCCGTGCCATCTCCGCACGAGCCACGCGCAGCTTCTTGAGTGCCGCGACGTAGTCTGCCTGGTACTTCTCGGCAATCTGGAGCCAGAACTCGCCAAAGGAATTGATGTTCCAGATGGGCACGTCGGCCTTGATGTGGGCGATGAGCTCCCGATCTGCCGAGGCCAACACGCCCAGGCGCACGCCCGGCACGCCGTAGGACTTCGAGATGCTCTTGACCACCACCATGGACGGATACGCCGCAAGCAGGTCGTCCGTGAGGAAGGTGGGGTTCTCCTCGTCCGCGAAGTCCACGAAGCTCTCGTCCAGCACCAGACGCGTGCCGCGGGCCTCGCACCATGCCGCCAACCGCTCGACGCTGGCATGACTAAGGTAGTTTCCCGTTGGGTTATCGGGGTTGATGAGCACGAGCGTTTCTACCGGATGCTCGTCAAAGAACGCCATCAGGTCGTCTGCCGTGTATGACAGGTCCTCGGTGGCGGGCACAAAGGTGACCTCCTGGCCCGAGTCCAGACGGTTGGGATACTCCTCGAACGTCGGCCGAATGACGCCGACGGCACCCTGCAGCATGGCCGTCAGGGACTTGATGAGCTCGGCAGCGCCGTTTCCCACTACGACGCAGGACTGGTCGATGCCAAAGAGCTTCGCCACCAAGAGCGAGTTGACGCGCATGCCCGAAGGGTACTGCGTCAACAGCCGCTCGAAGCTGGCCTTCATCTCGTCGATCTGGCGCTGCGGCGGATAGTACGGGTTGACCAGATAGCAGTAGTCAACGAGGCTGGGATAACGCCAATAGCCGCCGTAGCGGGAGGTAATAGCCTCGACATGGCGCTCGGGCGTCTCCGCAAACATAGACTCCGCGATATCCAGATCCTGCAGGTCGTCAATCTCGTACCAGCGCTGGCCGCAGAGCCGCTTGGCCTTGAGCTCGGAGTCGCCCAGATGCATAACAACGCGAAGCACCTGCTCGTAGTACTCGTTCTGGCCAAGTGCGGTGACGTAGGCCTTCAGGAAGGGCACGTAGTGCGTGGTGGAGAACTCGCGCGAGAACTTGTAGATGTTCACCGTCTTGTAGTAGTCGGGTATGTCTTTGAACTTGAACTTCTTCCCTGGAACGAAGGCGACGATGTCATCCTCGTCGTCCACCTTCACCACTGTGCCGTCCATCCAGCTCTCGTACTTGTCTACCAAGGCGAGCGTGGGGCGCGGGTCGTCAACCAGCTCGCGCAGGACGCCCTCCTCAAAAATAAGGTCACTCTCAAGCAGGAGCGTGTCATCGCGCTCGAGGTAGTCGGCGGCGAGGTAGAGCGAGTAGATGTTGTTAGTGCGATCGTAAATGGGGTTGTCAACGTACTCGATGGGCGTGTTGACATGCAGGGACTTGATATAGTCGATCAGCTGATCGCCATGGTAACCAACCACGAACACAATGCGCTCGAGCCCGAGCTCATCCAGCTGAGAGAGGGCGCGCTCCACAAGGGACACCCCATTGACCTTTACCATGCACTTGGTGTTGCCTGCGGTCAAAGATTTGAGGCGCTTGCCCATGCCGGCGGCGAGAATAATGGCCTGCATCGTACTTCTCCTCTATGAATAACAAGAATGTCACATTTTTTAATCATACGTCCAATGACACGTCAACCGAAGATTGGGCAGCATTCCTCCGTCTTGTCTCCACTCCCCCGCACAAGATTCATAATGCCAAAGAGGGCAGGCACAGTTTGGAGCGGGAGGACATCGTGCAGACCATCACCAGCCAAGAGGGCTTTGCCGCACTGGAAAACAACAGCGTGCTGGGAACGCTTCCCACCATGAGCAACGCGCGTATCGAGTTTGCGGGAACGGGCAACGTGCTGTACTGCGAAGAGGGCGTCAAGCTCAACGGTACTATTCGCTTTCCGGGCAACAACGCGCTGGTCGTGCTGCGTGCGTCCAACCACCTGTACAGGCTCGATCTGACGGTGCACAACCATTGTCTGTTCTATTCGGGCAAGGGCTCCTACTTCAACGGTGCGCTGCATGCCATCTGCTCGGAGGGATGCTCCATCGTGTTGGGCGATGACTGCCTATACTCGTTTGGCATCTGGATTCGCACGGCAGACCCGCATCTCGTCTATGACGCGACGTCAAAGCGCCGCCTGAACCCCAGCAAGGACGTGCTGGTGGGCGACCACGTGTGGGTGGGCCAGGATGCCATGATTCTGAAGGGCACCCACATCGGGTCGGGCAGCATTCTGGGCGCTCGGGCCGTCACCTCGGGCGAGTTGTGCTCCAATGCCTCGTGGGCAGGCGTTCCCGCACGGTGCCTGCGCGAGGACATCTTCTGGGACGACGCATGCGTGCATCCGTGGACGCCCGAGCAAACCGAAAAGAGCCAGGTCTACCAGAAGGAGCCTGCGCTGTTCCGGCATGACGGGCAGACCGTAAGAGTCGACGAGCTTCTTGCGTGCCTCAGAGAGCCGCATGACGCAGAGCAGCGACTGGCCGTAGTCAAAGAGCGTCTGATTGCCACGGCAGGCAATCGGTTCTACCTTGGGGCCAAGACAAAGCCGCAGGACAAGGCGAGCCGCGGAGCGCTGAAATCTGCGGCGTCGCGCCTCTTCGGCCGAGGCGATCGCTAGGAATACATGGCGCGGTTCTTCGCAGGCCTACGCGAAGATTCGCTTTTTGATAGCCGCGTGCGCACGTACCATAAGCAGGCAGAACGGAATGCCCGTGACAAGACATGCGAGCACAAAGGGCAGTGCTCCGCGCGTGGCTATCGGCCTGAGCAGAATCATGGGAACGCGCTGGTATATATAGAAGAAAAAGAGGTATCTGCCCGCATAGTACAGGGGCTTGCTCACGTGCTTCATGCGCATCTGCAGCATAAGCACCATGGCGCAGAAGGCAAGCGTCATGGCAAAGTACCAGCTCAAACCGCTGCCGCGCTTCCCATGGAGGTATACGAGCGCCACGACGCTTCCCGCAAAGAGAAGCGCCCACACGGGCAGCATGCGCAGCGAATCTAGCTTGAGCGAGCGCACGCGCTCAACCACCAGCGAAAGCACCATACCCGCCGGATAGCAGACAATGGTGTTGTAGAAGTGCGAACCAATCTCGTCATGCCGAAGCGCCCACGCGTACAACAGCGAAAGCACCGTGACGAGCGCCACACCCAGCGGGCGCTGCTTCTCATCCGGAAACACCCGAAACGCCGCGTACGTTGCCACCCACATCGCGAGGATGGCAAAGATGTACCAGTTGCTGTTTCCGAGGCTCTTCCAGCCCACCATCGCGAGAAGCACCGTCTCAACGTTGGTCTGTCCGCCTCTGATGGGAAGAAGCACGAGGTAGACGGCCAGCGCGATCCACACGTCAAGGAGGAAGGGCAGGATGCGGCGCGCAGGAAACGCTTTGATGTAGCCCGGCTTGTGCTTGATTGACTCCATGGCACCAAAGCCCGAATAGAACAGAAACGTGGTGACCATAAGCTGCCCCAGGTACGAAACGACCTTGAGGCAACCCTCATCAAGCGGGCCAAACGCCTCCTCGGGCACGTACCCCTTGGCATGCGAGAGGAAGACGATGGAGATGAAGAGACCGTTCACGCATGACGTGATGGCGGGCGCCATGAAGTCATCGGCGTCCATGGAGAGCGCCTTGGGGACGCCAAGCATCCCCAAGGCGAACAACGCCACAGCTAAGCCAAGCACGAGCGTCATGAGACTGGCTACTCCTCGTTGAAAAGTGCCTGGTACAGGCGGTCTCGCTGCTTGTTGTCGTAGTGCAGGAAGAAGCCCTTCTCGCGCTCGGCATACCGCTCAAGCGGTTTGCCGTCGTTCTTCAGGAGGCGCTCGATGGCATCGATTGCCTCGTCCGCGGTACGCGCGTACTCGCCGAGCGCGTCGTCCAGCGGCATGTCGAGCTCGTTGTAGTTATTGATGCCCGCACGGAACTCGTTCATGTCGGTGATGTAATAGATGAGCGCGCGTTTGAGATAGACGAAGTCAAACGAGTACGAGGAGTAGTCCGTGATGATGACGGCAAACTCGTTCTCCTCGATGCGCTCCGAAGTGATGGTCACCGCGGGGTTGGGGCTCGAGAAGCAGTCCTCGTAGCAGGCAAAGTTGGGATGCAGCTTGAAGACCAGCTCGTACCCGTATTCGTCCAAGAGCTTCCCCAGGCGCTCGCTTTTCAGCAGGCCGTCCAGGCCCTTGAAGTAGTTGGAGTTCTTGAACTTGTCGGGATACGGCGTGCGCTTGCCGTTTTCGTCCATCTCGCTGATGAGATAGAAACGCCAAGAGGGGCACAGCAGGATCTTCTTCTTGGCGGGGACCTCGTGCTCGATGAAGTCGTAGCGCGGCATGCCGCAATCGATGAGGTCTTCGCGCATGAAGCCGTACTGCCCCGTCAGGTTGTCGATCTCGAACTGCGTGGACACGACCTCCTTGTCAAAGAGGATGCGGTCGTACGAGTAGTACCAGGGCATATGCGCCCACAGCACGCCATGCTGCAGGTAGACGAGCTCGGCGTTGTCGAAGTCGGCGTAGTACTTGCGGCGGCCGTCGCTCCAAGGCATCACGCACTTGCGCGAGACGTCAGAGCAAAGCACCTTCTCGGCCAGCAGGTGCAGGAAGCGGTGCGTCCTGCCGCCATGCTTGATGATGAAGGCATGGGTTGCGCCCTTGGGAAGCTCGGGGCTGGTTCCCTGCGCGGCGTAGTAGCGGGTCACGCCATCCTTGATGAGGCAATCGTGCTCAAACTGCTGCCACGCGTTGTCAAGACGACCCGGCGCGTCGATGTAAATCCAAATGCGCTTGCCGCGCTTGCGCATTTGGTCCATGGCTTCATACAGGGCAAAGCGAGACGCCCTTACCTTGGGGCTCGATACCTTGCCAAAGGTCTTCCATGCGGCATGCTCGGCCTTGGCGCCAAGTTTGCGAACCGCGATGGTGGCAACGCCAGACTTGAGCACCACGCGATGCCCCAGCTGGACATACTCCTGCTTGCCCAATTCGGAGAAGTTCACGCGATTAGCGAGGTAGGTAAACCTAAGCGGTATCTCAATGCCGCCGATGGTCAGATAGAAGCGTGTGTCCGAGGGCTCGCCAAAGGGCACGAAATAGCGGAAGCCATAGGTCTTAGCTATTTCGGAGTTGGTGCCGACCCTTCCCCACGAAGTCGTGACAAACGGAACCTGCTCGTCCTTCACGACACCATGGACGGTATGGGAGGCAAACAGCTTAATCTCCTCGTTGATGAACGCAAAGGCAGGAGACTTGACGACGGCGACGAGCTTCAGCCCCTTGGTCGTGGTACGCGAGCGCAGGATGTTGACCTCAACGCGCCCTTCAGCGTAGAGCACGTCGTCGCCATGCATCAGGGTGATGCCCCCATTGCCCAACCCATACGTGAATGCATCGGCGCCCCACTTGAGGCCTAGGATGTAGTAGCGGTGATACTGATGGACATTGGGATGGCGCATAATGACCTCGTCATCAACGCCCTGCAACAAGGCGCGCAGGCGCGCGATTGCCTTGTCGTACTCCTCGCCTTCGAGGTGGGTGGGCAGGGCGGCGTTGGCACGCATCTTCCAGCCAAGGTCATGCACAAGTAGCGACTGGAGGAACCGTGGGGGCTTATTGTCGCACAGACTGTAAAGGTGCTCGTACATGCGCATCGTGTTGTTGTAGACGTAGTACGGCCTGACCGCATTGTTGGTAACGCTGTCCTCGTTCTTGTTCCACTGGTATTCGGGGCCTGCGCAGTAGCCGATAACGGGGTTCTCCAGCAGGATCTCGGAGATGTATTGCTGGTCTTCGTGATAGATGACACCGTTTTCCGACACGAAGTCGAAGGTGTGGTTGTTCTCAAAGCGGTTCTTCACCACGATGTTCATGGTTGTCTGCGTGGCCAGCCAGTTGTCGCCCTCGTTGAGGTTATAGATTCCGGTGCTGGTCAGCACGTCGTAGCGGTAGTGTAGCGCGAGCTTCTTGCCGTCCTGATACGGCACGATAGGATAGGTGACCAGGTCAACCTTGTCATAGTTGCGGTCGAAGAACGCGCTTACCGTCGCGAGCACGTTGTCGGTCCACTCGTCGTCAGGGTCAAGATAGAAGATGTACTTTCCCCTGGCGGCGTGGATGCCGGCGTTGCGCGCGGAGCAGACTCCCCCGTTCTCCTTGGCAATGACCTTTACCCACGGATTCTCTTCCTGGAACGCACGCAGCAGGGCCAGCGAGGAGTCCTTCGACCCGTCATCAACAAAGATCGCCTCGAAGCGATCCTTCTCCAGCGTCTGCTTCTGCAGCGTTTCGAAGCAACCGCTGAGGAACTGCTCCTTGTTGTACACGGGAATAACGATGCTTGCCACCAAATTGGTGTCGTTTTGTGACATAAAGACCCCTCATTACGTCGAGGCCATACGGCCAGGCGAGCGTATCTGACCACGCGAAGACACAGCAATGGCCACTATAGAGTCACGATATCACAATGGGGGCTGCGGCTTGCCACTAGTCCCCAAGCACCGTCGCGATGATCCGCTCCGTCGCGTGCCCGTCGCAGGCGCCCATGAACTTCTCACGGAAGGCTGCAACCTCCGCGGGGTCAAAGCGCTCGTCGAGGTGCTCCACCCAGTCGGCCAGTTCTTTCGTGGTAGCGAAGATGGGGCCGGGTGTCATCTCGTCGTAGTCGTAGTAGAAGCCGCGCCAATCGTCGTAGTCGGCGCGGTCGTACGCAAAGAACGCCATGGGGCGATTGAGCAGCGAATACTCGAAGACCAGCGACGAGTAGTCAGACACGCAGACATCGGCCGCCGTCATTGCCGCCTCAATGCTGAGCTGGTCAGACACGTCAAACGCAAAGTCCTGGCACCCCTGCGGAATTGCTGGTCGCTGCTTCACAAACGGATGATGTTTGATGAGAAGCACGTACTCGTTACCGAGACGCTCTTTGAGCAGACGCAGGTCAAGCGCATCGGGTGCTTCGGCTTCGGCAATGTGGCCACGGAACGTGGGTGCATAGAGCAGCACCTTCTTATCCTTGGCCTGCGGCACCGCATCAAGCACCAGCTGACGCTGCGAGGCTAGATATGCCTCGTCAAAGTAGACATCGGTTCTGCTCACGCCGGTTGCCTGGACGACATAGGGCGTCTTTCCCAGGTCCATGGCCTCAACGTAGGCCCAGCACACCTCAGGGCTGCTCACCGTAACCAGCGAAAGGTTCTCGTAATAGGGGTGGCGCCTCTTCTCTTCTCGCGAGTCACCAAAGAGCTTATCGGCTGTGCTCATGCCAAACTTCTTGAATGCGCCGCAGGCATGCCACAGCTGCACGGCAGCAGTCTCTGCGCGCAGGGGCACGCAACTCAGCGGGGCACTCGCCTCGCTGAGAAACACCAAGCGCGACGTGGCAGCGGCTCGAACCATCTTCATACACTGAGCATAGTAGGGCAGAGTTCCCAAGCGGTAATGTCCCAGCGAGATAAAGTCGCAGGTAAATCCCCTGTTCTCCAGCTCGCGAATCATTAGGGTAAAGTTGTCGGACGGCTGCGGCTTGGTCTCTTCAACAAAGAGCGCTACGTTGGGGCGCACCGGCGCCTTGGCCGCTCCGCGATACGCCGAGGGCAGCACTACGTCAAAGAGGGCATCGCGCACGACGGCGCGAATTCCCTTGCGGACAGGCTTTGGTATGAGCTTGGTGATGCGCGGCATGGCAATCCTCTCGACGAATGTGCCCAGTATAGTGCAGAAACGTGGGATGAACTCGATGGCGTGAACAGGACATAACCTGCTTTGCGGACAGAAATGCAAGCGTTTCCAAACGTAGCCTTGGTGTTTTAAACGTCGCATTGACCGCCGCGCGCAGCGTTATGCGATACTTTGCCTGTACGCAACACCAGCAGGAAGCACGGCACATGGGCCTCTCCACGTTCGAAGCACTCAAGACCGCACGCAGCGAGTCGATGGTCATCCCCACCGACGACGAGCGCGCGCAGCTGCAGGCCATCATTCTTGAGATGCTGGACGATGTCCATGCGTACTGCGAGGCCCAGGGCCTCACCTACCTGCTTTCTGGTGGCAACGTGCTGGGCGCCCTTCGCCACCGCGGGTTTATTCCTTGGGACGATGATGCCGACCTCTTTATGCCGCGGGCCGACTACCTGCGCTTTATTGAGGGCTTTGCCGATGCGTTCCCAGGAAAGTACTGGGTCGAGAGCCCCGAGCACACCCCGGAAGTGGGCATTCCCATCGCGCGCATTCGGCGTGAGGGCACCGTTGCACGCCTGTACAACGACATGCCCGGCGAGCACATGGGCGTGAGCGTCGACATCTTTGTGCTCGAGGACGTTCCCGACCAGCCCGTGCTTCGCAACCTGCACGGCATTCGCTGCCTTGCCGTGGGCCTCTTCTTCTCGTGTCGCCGCTTTGCCCGTGACGCCGCCTACTATCGCAAGCTTGCTGAGGGCAACGCGTCGCTCGCGCGCACCACGGCCATCAAGATCGCGCTGGGGCGCCTTGCCTCCGTGCGCTCCTTGGAATGGTGGTCGCACCACGTGGCCCGCGTGTACAGCCGGTATCGCATTCCCAATAGCACTTTCATTTCCTGCCCGTCGGGCCGTCTGCATTTTTTTGGCGAGCTGTACCGTCGCGAAGACTTCCTGCCTCCCGTAGCGGCCAGCTTCGAGGGCCGCGAATACCACATTCCGCGTCATCCTGAGGTGTACCTCGAGCGCCTGTATGGCGACTGGGAGACGCTCCCCGCACCCGACGAGCGCGAGATTCATGGTTATGAGGAGCTCGACCTCGGAAAACCCAAGGTATAGGGGCATGTTTCGTGATATGATGCGTTAACTGTAGCTCAGACGCACAAATCACCTTGGAAGCAGCATGATCAAGCATAATCGAGGCATCTCGGCCATGACGTCGGCGGTCATTGACGTCACCCTTGTCCTCCTTGCCATGGCTGTCGCCTATTACCTACGCTTCAACGTTCTCGCAGGTATCGACAATGTCGGTACGCTCGACACGCACGTCGCATGGGCAGCCATCATCTCTCCCGTGTTCGTCTTTCTGTACGGCCTTGCCGGCTGCAGTGACTACGGCCCCTCTGCCACAGACCTCACCAGCCAGCTGGGGCGCACCATCGTGGTCTCCACGGTGTCGGTGATGCTGCTTATCGTCATCGTATTCATCTTCAGGCTTGTGGATATGTCGCGTTTGCTACTGGTGCTGTTTTGGGCGCTTGCCACCCTGTTTGCCTGCCTGAAGACCATCTTCTTCCGCTACTACTTCAAGGGCATGTATCGGCAGGGCGTGGGGCAACGTCGCGTCGTACTGGTGGGCTCGGGCCACAACGCAGTGCGTTACGCCGCAGGAATCGCCTCGGAGGAGGCGAGCCCCTACCGCATCGTAGGCAGCATCGGCACCTATCCCGTTGGTGGGGGCGTCAAACACCTGGGCACGTACAGTCAGATCGACGAGGTTCTGGACGCGCTTAACCCCGAAGAGGTGGTGGTGGCGCTCGACTCGCACGAGCACGCCAACATCGACGACCTGCTTCTTGCCTGCGAGCAAAGTGGCAGCCGCGTCTCCATCATGCCCAACTACTTTGAGTTTCTTTCCTACCGCTCGCACATCAACCTCGAGGGATCCACCCCCGTCATCAGCGTCAACAAGGTGCCGCTCGACAACGTGGGTTACTCGTTCATCAAGCGCATGATGGACATCGTGGGGTCGCTCGTGCTTATCGTGCTGACCTCCCCCATCATGCTGGTGGCAGCCATCGGCACCAAGCTCTCGTCACCGGGCCCCATCATCTTCACGCAGACACGCGTTGGCCGCGGCAAGCGTCAGTTTGAGATGTACAAGTTCCGCAGCATGCGCGTCAACGCCGAGTCTGATACCGCCTGGACTACCCAGGACGACCCGCGCAAGACCAAGTGGGGCGCCTTCATGCGCCGCTTCTCCATTGACGAGCTTCCGCAGCTCTTCAACGTGCTGGTGGGCGACATGAGCTTGGTGGGGCCGCGTCCCGAGATTCCCACCTACGTGGACAATTTCAAGGTCAGCGTGCCGCTCTACATGGTGCGTCACCAGGTGCGCCCCGGCATGACGGGTTGGGCGCAGATCAACGGCCTGCGCGGCGACACGTCCATCGAGAAGCGCGTCACGTACGACCTGTACTACATCAACAACTGGACGCTGCTGTTTGACATCAAGATCTTGCTGCTGACTCCCGCCAAGGGCGTCTTCAGCAACGCCCAGGAGAGCCTTAGCTAAGGTGCGTCCTGGGAGCTAGAAGCTGGCTTCGTAGCGGCGGTTGAAGAACTTGGCAGCGAGGAACGACCCGCCCTTCTTCACCCAGTTGGTGCGTTCCATGCTCTTCAGGCGCACTTCCTGCACGTCAATACCCTCGCTCGTAAGCCACGGGTCAAGCAGACGCTCGCTTACGCGTCCGACGCAGCGCGCGTGGAAGTCGTTCAGCTGCGAGAAGTCAATCAGGCTTTCTGCCACCCCAAGCACGTCAAAGAGCCACGTGCAGTATGGGTCAAGCACCTCGCGCGGCATGATGAACATGTTGAACATGTGCCCGCGCGTTTGGTTGAGGTAGGCATCCAGGTACTTCAGTCGCTCGGGGCTCACAGCTCGCACGCCCTCGCGCAACGCCCCAAGCTGTGTGCCGTCCTGATCAAAGGTATGCATGTAGTGCGAGGCGATGGTCTCGATGTGATAGTTGCGCGCCTTAGCCACCACCACCTTGCCCTGGGCCACAAGCTCGGCGGCCTCGTCCGAAGCCAGCACTCCACGCTCTCCGGAGCCCGCAAAATGCCGACGGTAGTGCACGAGCCCCAGCCAATCGCAGTCAAGGTTGCGCCAGCCCCACCACAGGGCCGTCAGCTCACAGTAGCGCGGGTTCTTCTCAGAGATATTGTCGCCCTCGTCGTCGTGCGCGAAGCCCTCAAGGTGCTCGTGCTGGGCCGCGCCCACCTGCACCGGCAGATAAAGCGAGTCGCTCGGCATCCAGTACTGCTTGTGCGATGCCACAAGTATCTTTGCATTCGGAGTAAACGCATTCATGGCGATACCTCGGCCGTTGTGGTCGACAATGTTACTTACCTGATGATACGCATTATGCGATACCGTGGCAAAAGGCGTATGGTAAGGTTTATCGGTCTATGGAAACGTGCGCTACTCGCAGAATCAGGGAGCGACAAGAGATGGCGTCAACTATCAAGCGCTTTGTCGA
>DJXA01000160.1 GCA_002449555.1 Atopobiaceae bacterium UBA7016
ACCTACGGCACCGGCTGCTTCCTGCTGATGCACACGGGAGCCGAGGCCTGTGACTCAAAGAACAGCCTGGTCACCACCATTGCCGCCTCAGCGCCGGGGACGGACCACCTTGAGTACGCGCTCGAGGGCAGCGTCTTTATGGCCGGCGCCACCATCCAGTGGCTGCGCGACGAGCTGGGCCTGCTGACCAACGCGGCCGACTCCGAGGCCATGGCCCTCGCCGAGACCGACACGGGCGGCGTCTATCTGGTGCCGGCCTTCACGGGCATGGGCGCGCCGTACTGGAAGCCCGACGCGCGCGGCACCATCGTGGGCATGACGCGCGGCACCAACCGCAACCACATCGTCCGCGCGGCGCTCGAGTCCATGGCGTACCAGATCTCTGACCTGGTCAAGGCCATGGAGGCGGACTCCGGCGCGCCGCTCGCGCAGCTCAACGTTGACGGCGGCGCCTCGCGCAACAACTTCCTCATGCAGTTCCAGTCCGACGTCTTGGGCTGCGAGCTGCATCGTCCGCAGAACCCCGAGACCACGGCGCTGGGCGCGGCGTACCTGGCGGGCCTTGCCGTGGGCTTCTGGAAGGACACCGACGCGCTGAAGGCGCTGCGTTCGAGCGACGACGTGTTCACGCCCAAGATGTCGCGCGTCCGCGCAGAGGAGCTGCTGGCCGGTTGGGCGGATGCCGTTCAGCGCGCCATTAGCTAAGCGTTCAAGTTGGGTACACAAGGTGTAGCACGACCTTGCGAAAGGTTATGAAACGGGCAACTGCCGCAATGGCGCCCACAACGAAAGGGGACGACATGGCTTTCAACAAGGACGAGTTTCTGGAGAAGGTTACCGACCTCGCGGAGGATGCGAGCGAGAAGGCGACGAGCCTCTTTGAGCGCGTCAAGCCCGCGATGTCCAGCGTTGCCGAGCAGCTCGGTCAGGCGGCTGAGGCTGCAAAGCCCCACGTAGAGAAGGCCGTCGAGGCTGCCAAGCCCATTGCCGGCCAGGTCGTCGAGGCTGCGAAGCCCGTGGTGGGGAAGGTCGTCGAGGCTGCCAAGCCGGTCGCCGATCAGGTGGCCGAGGCCGCGAAGCCCGTGGTCGATCAGGTTGCCACCGCGGCCAAGCCGGTCGTTGACTCGGTTGCCGAGAAGGCCGCCCCCGTGGTTGAGCAGGCGCGTCCGCACGTGCAGAAGGCCGCGACGGCCGCCCAGGGTGCCTTTGACAAGGCGGTGGACTTCATCGAGCTGAAGACGGGCCGCGACCTTGACGGCGACGGCTTCATTGGCGCCGTGCCCGAGACCGAGGGCGAGGTTCCCGTCGAGTCGGTGGTCGTGGACACCGTGGACGCCGAGGCTGAGGTCGTGGCTGAGGAGCCTGCCGAGGTGGAGGAGCCCGAGCCGGTGGCCGCCGAGGAGGAGCCTGCCGAGGAGGCCGTGGAAGAGACCGAGCCCGTCGAGGAAGTGGCCGAGGTCGTGGCCGAGGAGCCCGTCGCCCCCGCCGTCGAGGACGAGGCCGTTGACGCCATCGTCGACGAAATCGTGGCCAACGCCACCGCGACGGAAGAGCCTGCCGAGTAACAAGTACCTGGTCAGAGCATAAGGGGAGGGGTCCCTCGGACGCAATCCGAGGGACCCCTCTTTTCGGCTCGATGGCCTCTCTCCCTGAAGGCCATCGCGCGTTGCTGCAGGTGGCTAGGCCTGACGCAAGTGGTCGTCGCCGTCGTTCCAGCCGCGGCGGTCACGACGCGGACCGCGGTCGTCGCGGCTGCGGAAGCCCTCGTCACGGCCACGGTCGCGGCCGCCGCCGCGCTGGCCGTGGAAGCCACGGTCGTCGCGGTCGCCGCGCGGGGCACGCGGACCACGGTCATCGCGCGGACCGCGCGGGCCACGGTCACCGCGATCGCCACGGTCGCCGCGCGGACCACGGAAGCCACGGTCGTCACGGTCGCCATGCGGGCCGCGGTCGCCGCCACGCTCCTCACGGCCACGGGGCTCGCGGGGCGGCGCGTACGGGTCGACGCCCAGGCCCACCAGCTTCTCCTCCAGCGAGGCGATGACCTTGTCAACCAGGGCCTCAAACTGCTCCTGCTCCTCGTCAGAGAGGCAGTCGAGCACGTCGTCGTGGTTGCCCATCTGCTGGGCGGTGGGGGCGGCAGCGGCGCCGGCCTCGGTCAGCTTCACCACGGTCACGCGGCCGTCCTGCTCGGACTTCTCGCGGGTGACGAAGCCCTTCTCCTCCAGCTTGGCCAGAAGCTCGGACAGCGACTGCTGGCGCATATCCAGAAGGAACGACAGCTCGCGCTGGGTAGTCTCGGGCTTCACGGCCAGCAGCGCCAGCACGCGGCCCTGACCACGGGTGGGATCGCCCACGGCGCCGTGCGTGCGGGCGTTGGCGGTGCGATAGCGGTGGATGAGCATGCCCATGCGGGCGGTCTTGCGGGCCAAGGAAAGCTCCTCAGAGGGCTCGTGCTTGGTTATCTCGGTCTCTTCTTCGTTCATGGATGTCTCCTCTCGCTGGCGTCTCATGACGCCTCGATACTGTCGGGTATAAGAATAACAGGTACCTGTGTAATTGAAAGGCCTGGAACGCTTCTCCATCAGGCCTCCACAAAACACAGGTACCTGTTTAATTTTATGATTATGCCGCCGTCGGGGGAGCGCTAGAGGATAGTCTCCATGCCAACCTTATAAGGCTTCATGCCCATCGCCTCGTAGAAGGCCTGCGCGCCCGGGTTGCAGCTCCACACGTTGAGCGTGACGTTGTAGAAGCCCTCGGCGCGGGCGAAGTCAATAACGTGCTGGTAGAGGGCTGAGCCCACGTGCTTTCCGCGCGCAGCTTCGTCCACGCAGATGTCGTCCACATAGAGGGTGCGGTGGTCCGTCATGTTGTTGTTGCCGGCGTAGTCCTCAAATATGCAGAAGGCGTAGCCTAAGATCACCCCGTCTGCAGCGTCCTCGTCAACGGCCACAAAGATGGGGCGCTCGTCGTCAGCAATAGTTTGAAGCAGCTCGTCGTCCGTGTACTTGCGCGTATGCGGCTTGAAGAGGTCGGGACGCCCCTCGTAGTGCACCATCAGCACCTGCTCGAGGCACGAGATGATGCCCGGCATATCCTTTTCTTGCGCTCGTCTCACTATCATGTGCCGCTCCTTTTCTATACTGGGTACGTAGCCAGCATGTGGCACGTGTGTCGCATTAGTGTACGGCGCGAGAATGGATTGCTCATGGGCGTGACACGCACCAGTAACGGAACCGGCAAGCTGATCGCAGCCCTGCTGTCGTTCTTCCTCATTGAGGTGGGCGGCCTCATCGGCTATGTGGTCGGTTCGCTTCTCGGCTTTGACGTCGACATCTCCTACACCTTCGCACAGGCCGTCGTGGCCATTTTGGTGCTGATCGGCCTGGGCGGCGGCAGCTACCTGCGCTTCGATCGCGATGCCATCATCGAGAGCTGGAAGTTCATGTGGTGGATCATCGTGCTGAGCGCCATCCTCATGGTGTGGGACCTGTCTGACTTCGTGCTGGCGGGCGAGGTGGTGCAGCGCGGCTGGTTCCTGAGGTGCCTGAGCTCGCTTTTGCTGTGCGTCTGCATCGGCATCTCGGAGGAAGGCATGTTCCGCGGGACGCTGTTTGGCGGCGCGCTTGCGCGCTTTGGCGAGAAGAAGAACGGCATCCTGTGGTGCGTCGCGCTATCGTCTTTGGCTTTCGGATGCGCCCACGTGCTGCCTGAGGACTTCGACTTTACCCGCTGGTACACCGTCGTGCAGGCGTTGCTCAAGATTTGCCAGACGGGCATCTATGCGGTGATGCTCTGTGCCGTGGTACTGAAGACCAAGAGCTTTGTGGGCGCCATGATGATCCACGCTCTCGACGACTACCTGCTGTTCATTGTCTCGACGGGCCTTTACGGCGAAACGTTTGAGACGGAGTACGTGACCGCCGAGGCCGACGAGGGAATCGTCACCATTATCTTCTACCTCGTCATCATTGCGCTGTATATGCCCACGTTTATCAAGTCGGTGCGCTACCTGATGAAGGTGCAGGCCCCGCAGTTTGGCCCGTTTGTGCAGGAAGCTCCGGCGCTCGATGCCGGGTGGCAGCCGTACGTGCAGTCGTATGCGCCGCAGATGGCGCAGCCTGTGCAGCCTGTGCAGGAGCCCACGTACTATGCGATGCCCATGCCTGCGCAGCCTTTGATGCCCACGAGCACGGTGGCTGGCCCTGAGAACTATCAGGACGGTGCGGCGTACCCGCAGGTTGTGCAGCCCACATATCCGCAGGCGGCGCAGCCGTCGTATCCGGCATATCCGACGTACCCGGCGGAGCGGGCCCCGCAGCAGTGGTATGGCCAGGAGCCCGTGCAGCCTGGCACGCCCGTGAGCGCCCAGGCCGAGCCGCAGATGTATCCGCAGTGGCAGGCCCCGCAGCCATATGCGCAGCAGCCCCAGGTACAGCAGCCGTACCAGCAGCCCCAGGTACAGCAGCCGTACCAGCAGCCCTACCTGCAGCGGACCCCGCGCCGACCGCCCCGACCTGAGGGGCTGTAAAGCCAACGCGTTCTTCCACGAGCTGCCTTCCCGGCAGCTCGTTTCTTATTTGAAGTGGTGCTTCGCCTTGAAGCGGCGGATGATGTCGCCTGCCAGGCGCTCCTCTTCGGCCGCCTCGCCAGCCAGCGCCTTCTTGCCGGCGGCGTTGGCGGCGTCAACGTTCTCGGGCTCGCCAAACACGTGGCGATAGTAGTCGCTCTCCAGCACGGCCGTGCAGTAGCGAATCTTGTCCGACACGATGTCGTGCATCTGTTCGACGTAGCCCTCAGGGATGGTCGCTCCCTCAGCGGGCGTGAAGGTGTCGCCGTCAGAGAGGTAGGTGCCGAGGTCGGTCTTCCAATCATAGTTGATGTCAAACACCAGCGGGCTGCGGTCGCTGAAGACGTCGCGGCCCGGCAGCAGGCGCGAATCCCACTCGGCGCCAAACAGGTTGAGCAGCGTGGGCAGGATGTCCATGCTCGACGTCGGCGTGTCAACTACCAACGGCTCCTTGCGCTTCTCAAGGGCGCCGCTCCAGATGATGAGGCGGTTGTGGTCGCGGTCGAGCAGGTTGGTCACGTTGTGGCCGTATAGCTCGGAGAGCACGGGCATGTCGCTGAGCGAGTCGCCGTCCAGGCCGTAGGGGAAGTGGTCCGCGGCAATGACGATGACCGTCCGGTTGGCGATCTTGCGCTCCTCCAGCTGCTTGACGAGGTACTCCACGGCGCGGTCAAGGTCGATGTTGGCTGCGAGATACGCCTTGACCTCGTCGGAGTAGGGGAGCTCGGCCACCTCGTCCCAGTACTTGCGGGACATGGCGTTGGAGTCGTAGGTGTACAGGCTGTGGCCGCTCACGGACATGTAGTACACGTTGAAGGGGTGCTTGGCATCGCCGAGCTCGCCGTAGAGGTTCTCCCAGGTACCCTGCACCATCTCGAGGTCGCTCTCGGGCCACTGCTCCTGCACCCACTGCTCCATGCCGTTGCCAAAGCCCATGTAGCCGTGGTTGTAGCCCAGCTTGTTGTGAGTGAGATCGCGGCTGTAGTAGGTGTAGTCGTTGTTGTGGAACATCCAGCCGTCGTAGCCCAGGCGGTTGAGCGTGAACCCCATGGTGACGTAGTTGTTGTGCTCGGCCGTGTCGATGACCGAGGCGCCACCGTCGGTGGGCAGCATGCCAAAGATGTTGAGGTATTCGCCACCGGTGGTGCCGGCGCTGGCGGGCTGGTAGTAGTCCGTGAACTGGATGCCCTTGTTGGCCAGGCGGTACAGCGTGGGTGTGGTGTCCTCGCGGATAGCCTCCGCCGAGAAGGCCTCGGCGGAGATGAAGATGAGGTTGTAGCCCTCAAAGAGGCCGGTCATGTCGTTGCGCAGGCTGGGGGTTTGCGCGGCCACGTACTGGTCGAGCGCGGCCCAGGTGCCGTCGGTGGTCTTGGCCAGGGCGGAAAAGTCGATGTCAAGGGTGTTGGGCGCGGCTACGGCCTTCTTCGTGGCGGTCTTGTCGGCCGCTTTGGTCTCGGTCTTCGCGGCGTCGGCCTCGCCTTCGGGTGCAGCCTCGCCTTCGGCTTGCGCTTCGGCTGCGTCTATGCTCTCGGCCTCGGGCGTCGAGCGAGAGACGGTGGAGAAGGTGGTCTCCTTCGGGCCGCTCATCGTGTTCCACAGCTCTTTGCGCAGGCTGGTGAGGTAGCCAAAGTTCTGGATGCACGCCGGGAACGAGTAGCGCGTTGAATAGGGGAGGCCGAAGGCTCCGGAAAGCGAGATGAGCGCCACGGCCAGCAGGTGCGCGGCCACGGCGCCTCCGCCGACGATGCCCATCATGCGCGTGTCCAAGCGGTCCGCCGGGTCGTTGGTCATGAACAGGGCGTAGAACATGGCGGGCAGCATGAAGCAGATGACGTGAAAGATGCCCGACGGGTTCAGCACCAGGATGGCGATCTGGTCTGCGAAGCCGTGCGCGGCGTGGCTGGCGCCGCCGGTGACGGTCGCCAGGTCATAGAACACCTTGAACTCGCAGAACACGAAGTACTCGACGGCATAGGCCACGCCAGCCAGCACGAGGATAGCGAGGCGCACGCCGCGGTTGACCAAGTGGTGCGTGCTGAGCGACGAGAGCAACGTTGACAGCAGGCCCGCGGCGAGCGAGAACAGCGCGATGAAGAAGATGGCGGGGAAGAATCCGCCCGTGGTAGATGCCTTGAAGACGATCTCGAACCAGAGGAAGGCCACCGACATCGTAAGCAGCGGTGCCCAGGGGAAGCGCATCGTGAGCTTCAAGAGCGTCCCGCGCTCTGCGCGCTGCAGACGTCCGAGAATCTCGCGTGCTTTTTCCACGTCCTACCTCCCCAAAAGACAACAACTTTTTTAGTTTACACGAGTCAAGTCTCATGCAATTGTGTTGCCACGCAAGTGTGGAGGTTATGGCGGGCAGAGCCATAATGCTGAAGCCCGGAACCACGAAGGACAGTCCTTGGTGGTCCCACTATACTGGGTGCGAAGGAACGTGCGACAACGGAGAAAGGTGCCACCATGGCCAAGCAGCTTGAGCTTTACTACTACCCCGAGTGCCCCTACTGCCAGCGCGTGCTGCGCGCTATCGCGTCGAACGGCTACGAGGGCATCGTGCTGAAGAACATCCACGCCGACGCCGAGGCGGACGCAACGCTCGTGCGCGTGGGCGGCAAGCACCAGGTGCCGTGCCTGTTCATCGACGGCGTGCCCATGTACGAGTCTCTTGACATCATTGACTGGCTGGCCCGCGAGTTCGCATAGAGAAGCTGATGTTGACAAAAACG